>CAYXTJ010000024.1:0-24205 GCA_964467715.1 uncultured Sphingomonadaceae bacterium | reverse complement strand
GCGCACCAATCGCCCCGCTTGAAGCAGGGCCAATCCCTTCAAATCGGTGACCTGCATCGCACCCGGTGCGCCGGCGGCTCTGCCGTGCCGTGTCTTGTCCGACGCCCGCGGAATTCATTAGCTAATGTAAGCATTATGGACACAACGCCTTGTCCTGCTTAGGAATGGCGCGAAACCACTTGCAGCCGGGAATTGTCATGACTGCCAAACGCGCGCCGATCTTCACCCTCCTGCTTGCACCTGCGCTGGCCATTGCCGCTGCCGCACCGGTGCAAGGCCAGTCCGAAGACCTGACCCGGCTTCTGCCGGTGCCCGATGACTATTCGCCCGCGATGACGCCGTGGGGAGAGCCCGATTTCCGCGGCGGCTGGCCTATCGACCACCTCAACGGGACGCCGTTCGAAAGGCCGGTGGACCAGGGCGAGCGGGTGTTCCTGACAGAAGAGGAATATGCCGCCAAGACAGAGCGGCTGGCAGGCTTGCGTGCCCGCTACGAAGCGGAAGACCAGGCCGACACCATGGGCATGGGCCATTGGGCGGAGATGGGCGATTCGAACCGCCGCACCTCCTTCCTTGTCCTGCCTGCCAATGGCCGCTTGCCAGCCAAGACCGAAGAGGGGCAGCGCAACGCCGACCTGATGCGATCAAGCTGGCGCAACGGGCAGAGCTTCCGCAGCTGGACCGATTTCGACAGCTGGGACCGCTGCATCACGCGCGGCCTGCCCACCAGCATGTTCCCCGGCATGTACAACAACGGCATCCGCATCTTCCAGTCCCCCGGCCTTGTCGCCATGCAGCTGGAAATGATCCACGAGGTGCGCCTGATCCCCACCGACGGCAGGCCGGCGATCCCCGCGCAAATCGGCAACTGGATGGGCGAAAGCCGCGGCCATTGGGAAGACGAGAACACGCTGGTGATCGAGACCACCAACTTCCGTCCCGGCCCGTCTGCCACCAGCGTGGTGACAAGCGGCAGCCCGCGCAACAATGACAGCCCCGTCAGCAGCGAGGCCCATCTGGTGGAAAGGCTGACCATGACCAGCCCGGACCACATCATCTTCGAGATGACCTTTACCGATCCGGTGAACTACACCGCCCCGTGGGGCGCGCGCACCGATTGGCAGCGCGACGATGAATACCAGCAGTTCGAATATGCCTGCCACGAAGGCAATGTGCAGATCCGCAACTACATCACCGCCGACCTCGCGCAGAGCGAGACCGGCGGCGAGTAAGTCTTCGCCTGAGGTTTAGCGGTCCTGCCATTCCTGTGCGGCGGCATCCATTGCCCGCACCGGGTTTTCCGGGCCGGGATTGCGGCCGGGGATGAAGTCGTTGAGCACGTTGCGATAGGTCAGCAGCCACTTGCCGTCGATCCGCTCCAGCTGATCTTCGTAAGTACCGAAAGTGCCCATCTTCAGCGTGTCGCCGGGGCCATCATTGGCCATTTCGACCCACAGGCTGGCGGCCCATGCCTTGTCACCTTCCACGCGGATGGTGGATTGCAGGATCACGTGGCGCAGCTTGGCCGCGCTGCCATCTTCCACGGTGTAGAATTCGCCGATGCGCGCGGCGAAAGTGGTCACCGCCTCGCGGATTGCCTCGCGCCCGGTGTGGGTGCCGCTGGCAAATTCGATCGTGCCATTGGGCGCGAAGGTTTCGACATAGGCATCCCAGTCGTGGAAATCGATGGCGAACAGGTAACGCGCCATCAAGTCCTCGATCTCGGCCCGGTCATCGGCATAGCCGGGGTGGTAAGTCGGCTGCTCGGCCATCGCCGGGGCCGTGGCGGTTGCTGCCAGCGCCAGCCCTGCCGCGCCCAGTGCCAGACGCGCGTGTTTCCAGATATTCATCGTGATCCTCTCCCCATCAGGGTGTCTGTTGTTTGTCTCAGGCCGCGCCGATGGCGCTGGCGTCCGCCCACCAGCCGTGGACCTGGCCAACGCAGGCATAGGGCATCTTCACCCATGCGCGCGGGCCGCTTTCCACGTCTGCCAGATCGAACAGGAACAGGTTGGAACGGCCGTTTTCGGCCATGCTCGATCCCAGCCCGATCAGGTAGCCATCGCCTTCCGGTGCATCAGGCGTGCGCGGCACGAAGGTCATTTCCGAAAGCGAATAGCCTTCCACCTTGGCAATGCGTGAGGTTCCCGTGTGGTGGTCGACAATGCCCCATCCGCGCGACGGGCCGGACAATGTGAGGAAACCATAGCGATAGGGCAGGGTGTGAAAGCGGTCATCCTGCCGCGCCAGCATACCCTCCAGCTCGGGGAAGATCGTTTCCGCCTCGTAAGTGTCGGGGTTGCTCGCCATGTCCACGGTAAAGCGGCGCAGGAAGCCGCGGCCCTTCATCGGGTCCCAAGGTTCGTGGAGCGAGGGGAAGAAGGGGAACTGGTTCCCTTCGCCGCCATCCATGTCCACGGTGATCTTCGTGCTATCGTTCCAGCCGCCCATCACGTGGGTGCAGAACAGGTTGGGGCCGGTCATCCACCTGATATCGCTGCCATCGCCGCCGCGCCGCATCACGCCCATGTAGCAAGGCGCTTTGCTGTCGTAGGAGAAGTGCACGCCGCCTGCGGCGATCCGCTGTGGATCGGCCACCAGGTTGGGCAGGTAGAGCACGATGTAATCCTGCGTGACGCAGAAATCGTGCATCATCCCGGCGTAGGGCGCTTCCACGGTGACGGACCAGGTGATGTTGCCGTCCTTGTCTGCCGAAAAGACGTTTACGTCCTTCGACAGGAAGCCGCCTGCCTCATAGCCGAAGCTGATGAACTCGCCTGTCAGCGGGTCAATCTTCGGGTGGGCGGTGTGGGTCCGGCTCTCCAGCTTGCCGCCGAAGGTATATTCCGGGTCAGTGGTTTCCAGCGTCAGCGGGTCCATCGCCACGGGCGGGCTGTCTTCCTTGAATACTAGCAGCTTGCCGTGGTGGGTGAACAGCTGGGTATTGGCGGTGCCGCGGTTGAGGCCCTTCACGCTTTCATGGTCCGTGGTGGGATTGCGATACATGCCGAACAGCGACTGGCGCGCCTCTGCCTGCGCCAGATAGCGGGCATTGCGGGCATAGCGCGTCTTGTAATCGACGTGCCCGTCCTTGATGCGGAACATCGAGACATGGCCTTCGCCATCGAAGGGAATGTCATTCTCGAATTCGGGGGGCTTGGGATACTGCGGATCAGGGCCGACGCGATAGAAGGCGCCGTCGAGGTCCTTCGGCCAATCCCCTTCGACCTCGCAATCGCGCAGGTCCATTTCGGAGCGCACGGTGCCGCTGCCGCCGAAAGCGCGGGGATTTTCCGGGAAATCCACCTGCGGCGCGCCTGCCGCCGGATTGGCGGTGCCCGGCTGCGCCAGCGCGCTGCTTGCCGCACCAAGGCCGACCAGCGCCGCGCCGGTGCCCAGTGTCGATGCGCCCATGAAGCCGCGACGGTCCAGCCGCGGACCTGTGATGTCCTTGCTCATATCAATCCCTCTCCTGCAGGCTGGCCTGCATCCAATGCCCCATATGCTTGCGCGGCTGCAGGGTGATTGCAAGGCCATTCTAACGGGTGATACGATTGGTTACTGATGCAGCGGTGCTTTCCACAGGCTGGTCCCCACCGCGGGCAGGCCGCGTGGTTGAAATGGCCTGCGCTGCGGCCTAACTCCAATACCGAATTTCCATCACGTCTGCAGAGCGATTCCTTCCATGACCACCCATACCACCCGCATGCTCATCATCGGTTCCGGCCCGGCCGGTTATTCCGCCGCCATCTATGGCGCGCGTGCGGGGATGGAACCGATCGTGGTGCAGGGCCTGCAGCCCGGCGGCCAGCTGACCATCACCACCGATGTCGAGAACTATCCCGGTTTCGCCGATGTGATCCAGGGCCCGTGGCTGATGGAGCAGATGCAGAAGCAGGCAGAGCACGTCGGCACGCGCATGATGTGGGATACGATCGTATCGGTCGATCTCGATGGCGGCAGCCCGTTCAAGGCGATTGGCGACAGCGGCGATGAATATGTCGGCGATGTGCTGGTGATCGCCACCGGGGCGCAGGCCAAGTGGCTTGGCGTTCCCGGCGAACAGGAGCTGGGTGGCAAGGGCGTGTCAGCCTGTGCGACGTGCGACGGCTTCTTCTATCGCGGCAAGAAGGTGGCGGTGATCGGCGGCGGCAATACCGCTGTAGAGGAAGCGCTTTACCTCACCAACCATTCTGACGATGTGACCCTGATCCACCGCCGGGACGAGCTGCGCTGCGAGAAGATTCTCGAAGACCGGATGATGGCGAACGAGAAGATCACCCCGCTGTGGAACAAGACCGTCGAGCGCTTCGTGGCAGGCGAGAACGGCGCGCTGCACCACCTCGAACTGGTCGATACGGTGACCGGTGAAAAGAGCACGCTGGAAGTGGATGGCGCCTTCGTGGCCATCGGCCACGCGCCGTCGACCGAACTGGTCAAGGGCAAGCTGGAAACCGACGCAAGCGGCTACCTCGTGGTCGAACCCGGCACGCCCAAGACCGCGATCCCCGGCGTGTTCGCCGCAGGTGACGTGATGGACCACACCTATCGCCAGGCGGTGACCGCAGCAGGCACCGGCTGCATGGCAGCGCTTGATGCCGAGCGTTTCCTTGCCGAACTGGAAGATTCGAAGCGGCAGGCCGTCGCGGCGGAGTAGGCTTCGGTCAGAAGCTGGAGAAATCGGGCGCGCGCTTTTCCAGGAAGGCGGTGAAGGCCTCGCGTGCCTCTGCGCTTTTCAGGCGAGCAGCGAAGATTTCGATCTCTGCGTCCATCACGCGGGCGATCTCCTCCCGGTTGCGCATCAGCGCCTTGGTTTGCTGAACCGCGCCCGGCGGAAGGGCAGCAATGTGTTGTGCTGTCTGCATCACCGCATCGTCCAGTTCCGCGCGCGGCACCACCGCGTTGGCAAGGCCTGCCTCGTGCGCTTCCTGCGCCCCCATCACCGCCCCCATCGCAAGCATGGCAAAAGCGCGGGCGTGACCGACAAGGCGCGGCAGCAGCAGGCTGGATGCGGCTTCGGGAACCAGCCCCAGTGACACGAAGGGCGTGCTCAGTTGCGCGTCCTCTGCCAGCACCACATGGTCGCAATGCAGCAGCATGGTGGTGCCGATGCCCACCGCGCGGCCCTGAACGCCTGCCAGAAGCGGCTTGGAGAAGCTGCCGAGCAGCCGCAGGAAGCGGAACACCTGCGCCTCGGCTTGTCCTTCGCTGCCCTGGCGGCTGGTCATGGTCAGGAAATCGCTGATGTCGTTGCCCGCGCAAAAGGCATCGCCTGCGCCAAGCATCACAACTGCGCGGATCGCCGGGTCCTGCCCGGCGTTATCCAGGGCATCTGACAAGGCGCCATACAGGGCATCGGTCAGCGCGTTCTTCTTGTCCGGGCGGTCAATCTGCAGCGTCATCACGCCGCCGGTTTGCGAAACTGCAATCCGTCCGTCTTCGCTGGCCTGCATGGTCTGGATTCCTCCCAATTCGACTGCCCGTTTCACAGTCCGGCAAGGCTATACGAGCGCCCCTCGATAGTCGATGGGGCCATTCGCCGGGCTTCAAGCGGTTTCAAAGGTAAGTTTAAAAGTCGTTGTCTCACATTTCCTGCGGCGATAGGCGGGCATTGGTCGCGGTTACGGGCTGCGCGCCATGCAAGCTTTTGAGTGGAGACGAGCGCAGCATGCAGGAAGAACGTGTCTTGATCGCAGGGGCAGGCATTGCCGGCCTTACCCTTGCCCTTACCCTTCACCAGATCGGCGTGCCTTGCGTGCTGTTTGAAAGCGTGCGTGAATTCCGGCCGCTGGGCGTGGGGATCAACCTGCAACCCAATGCCGTGCGCGAACTGGATGATCTGGGTATCGGCGAAGATATCATGGACAATGTCGGCATTCCGGCGCGCGAATGGGCGCTGGTGGGCCTGAATGGCAAGGACATCTATTCCGAACCGCGCGGCAAGCTGGCCGGATACGACTGGCATCAATATGCCGTCCATCGCGGCAGGTTCCACATGATGCTGTTCGACAAGGTGCGCGAGCGGCTCGGCCCTGATGCCGTGCTGCTGGGGCACAAGGTTGTCGGTTACCGCAAGAACTCCGATGGCTCCGTTACCGCGCAGGTGCGCGAGGCCGACGGATCGAGCGAGGATTTCTCCGGAGCGCTGCTGGTGGGGGCGGAAGGCATCCATTCCGAAGTGCGTGCACAGATGCACCCCGACCAGCCCGACATTCACTGGGGCGGCACGATCATGTGGCGCGGAACCTCACCCGGCGTGCCGATCCGCACGGAATCGTCCTTTATCGGCCTTGGCACCAGCCGCCACCGCGTGGTGATCTATCCCATCTCCCAGCCTGACGAGAATGGCCTGGCGGATATCAACTGGATTGCCGAGAAGACTTACGACGATACGCACGACTGGACAAAGTCGGGCTGGTTCACGCAGACGCCACTGGCTGACTTCGCACACGATTTTGCCGATTTCGTCTATGATTGGCTGGACTTGCCTGCGCTGCTTCAGAAGTCTGAAATGGCTTATGAGAACCCGATGATCGATCGCGATCCCCTGCCCACCTGGGTGGATGGCCCCGTGGCGCTGATGGGCGATGCCGCGCATCCGATGTATCCTACCGGGTCCAACGGCGCGTCGCAGGCGATCATCGATGCCCGCGTGATCGGACGCTGCATGCTGGCCAACGGCGTGACTCCGGCAGCCTTCAAGGCTTACGATGACGAGCTGTGTGCTCCTGTCAGCGCGCTGTCCCTGCGCAATCGCGGGGCAGGGCCGTTCGGTCTGCTCAATCTGGTGGAAGACCGGTGCGGCGGCGAATTTGACAATATTGACGATGTCATCCCCCCACAGGAACGCGCCGATTTTATGCTCGCTTACCAGAAGGCCGCCGGTTTTGCGCGCGACGCACTCAACGCTGCGCCGCGAACGATTCCCGAAGGTGCCAAGGTCGAGAACGTCAACGCATGAGCCTGACGTTGGAACATGCCTGCGATTTTACGGTCGAGCTGTCTCGCCCGCACGAGCTGGGCAGCTGTTCCACCGGCACGCGGCGGATCATCCCGATTGTCGGCGGAACCGTTTCCGGGCCGCTGATCAACGGCCGCATCCTTGATGTGGGGGCGGACTGGCAGACGGTAACGGCCAACGGCGTCGCGGAACTCGATGCACGCTATGGCATCGAAACGCATGACGGCGCGATGATAGAGGTCATCAGCCGCGGCATTCGCCACGCTTCTGCGGAAGTTGCCGCGCGGATCGCCGCCGGTGAAGAGGTGCCGACATCTGAATATTACATGCGTACCGCGATCAGGCTGGATAGTGGCCATGCAGATTATGCCTGGGTCAACAGATCACTGTTCCTTGCCGAAGGCGGCAAGGTCGGCTCCACGGTCCGCTTGTCAGTCTACCGCGTGGACTGACAGGGACGCAGCTCAATCATGCACGCGTCCGAAGTCCGGTCGCGGATCATCCTGCCCCAGCGCCACGATGGAGCGGCGGATGGCGCGCGTGCGGCTGAAGTTATCGTGCATCATCTGCCCATCGCCTGCCCGGATTGCTTCGCGCATCAGCGCAAGGTCGGTCAGGAATTCGTCGAGCATTTCCAGCACGGCGTCCTTGTTGTTGAGGAACACGTCGCGCCACATGGTCGGGTCCGAAGCGGCGATGCGGGTGAAATCGCGGAAGCCACCGGCGGAATACTTGATCACCTCGCTGCGGGTCACCTCTTCAAGGTCTGACGCAGTGCCGACAATCGTAAAGGCGATGAGGTGGGGGATGTGGCTGGTGACGGCCAGCACGCGATCATGATGATCGGCATCCATCGTTTCGACCATCGCGCCCAGCGCTTCCCAGAAATCGACCAGCGCGTGGACCTTGTCTTCCGGTGCGCTTTTGGGCGGGGTGATGATGCACCAGCGCTGGTGGAATAGAGTGGCAAAGCCCGCATCGGGTCCGGAATGTTCGGTGCCGGCCACGGGGTGTGCGGGAATGATCGTGTGGCCGGGCAGGGCCTCGGTTAGCCCATTGGTTATGCTTCGCTTGGAGCTGCCGACATCGCTGATGACGCACTCTGGTGAAAGGCTGGGCGCAATCGCGCTTGCCGCATCGGACATGGCACCCACGGGCACACACAGGATCACGAGGTCCGCACCCTTTACCGCTTCGGCGGGATCGTCATGGATAACATTGGCCAGGCCAAGCTCGCGGGCACGGCTGCGCACCTTGGGATTGGCGTCATAGCCGCTGGTAGTGCAATCGGGCAGGTCCTGCCGCACGGCCAGGCCAATGGACCCGCCGATCAGGCCAAGGCCGATAATGGCAACTTTGCTGAAGCTCATCGCGCGTCCTCTGCCATGGTGCGCAGCACTGAGGCAATGTCTTCCATCTGCTGCGTTGTGCCGATGGTGATGCGCAGCGCTTGCGGCAGGCCCTGCCCGGGCAGGTGACGCACCGCATAGCCGGCATCGCCGATGGACTTCAGCGCATCCTCGGCAGCGATATCACCTTCGAACAGCACCAGCACGAAATTCGCCTCGCTCGGCACGGCGCGCAGACCGTAGTTGCCCAGCGCTTCCACGGTGGTAACGAAGTCAGCCCGCGCCTTGCGGTTGTGTTCGCGGCTACTGGTGACGAAATCCTGATCTTCCAGCGCGGCAAGGGCTGCTGCCTGCGCGCCCAGCGTGACGTTGAACGGCCCGCGAATCCGGTTCAGCGCATCGATAATGCCCGGCGCGCCCGTGCCCCAGCCCACGCGCTCGCCCGCAAGGCCATAGATCTTGGAGAAGGTGTGGGTGACCAGCACGTTGTCAGCGCGCGCGGCGAGTTCCAGCGCGCCATCGTCATCCTCGGGCGCGACATATTCGGCATAGGCGCGGTCCACCACCAGCAGCACGTCAGAAGGCAGGCCGGCGTGCAGCCGTTCCAGCTCGGCGCGCGGGATGAAGGTGCCGGTGGGGTTGTTGGGGTTGGCGATGAAGACGACGCGCGTCTGGTCGTTCACCGCGGCCAGAAGGCCGTCGACATCGGTGCCATAGTCCTTGTCAGCCACCTCGACCGGCGTTGCCCCGCAGCGGCGCGCGGCAATGTCATAGACGGAGAACGAATAGCGGCTGAAAGCCACCTCGTCGCCCGGCCCGGCAAAGGCCTGCGCGGCAAGGTTGAGCAGTTCGTCAGACCCTGTGCCGCACACGATGCGCGCCGGATCGATGCCGTGCAGCTTGCCAATCGCGCTGCGCAGCGCGACAGAATCGGGATCGGGATAATCGCGGGGCTGGCGCGGTGCGGCCAGCGCTTCCAGCGCGGCGGCGCTGGTGCCCAGCGGGTTCTCGTTGGCAGACAGCTTCACCAGCGACTTGCCATCCGCGGATTTGGACTTGCCGGGCACATAGGCATGGATCGCGGCGATCCACGGCTTCATCTGCGGAGCGGCATTGTCGGGCATCGTGATTCAGTCCTAATTCAGTGCGCAGGCCCTTAGCCGCTCGCGCGCGCAATTGACAGCCCGCGAATGAGGCCCCAAGTCCCGCACCCCATGGCAACTGCATTGGCATCAGACCTCAACGCGATCACGCTGGGCGCTCCGCTTGCGCTGGACAGCGGCAAGGTGCTTGCCGACGTCACCCTCGCTTACGAGACCTATGGCGAGCTGAATGCGGACAAGAGCAACGCCATCCTCATCTGTCACGCGCTGACGGGCGACCAGTTCGTTGCCAAGACGCACCCGCTGACCGGCAAGCCCGGCTGGTGGGAGCGGATGGTTGGCCCCGGCAAGCCGATCGATACCAACCAGTTCCACGTGATCTGCGCCAATGTGATCGGCAGCTGCCTTGGCTCGACCGGCCCTGCCTGCCCGGCGGAAGACGGCAAGCCTTATGGCATGCGCTTCCCCGTCATCACCATTCGCGACATGGTGCGCGCGCAGGTCGCGCTGCTCGATGCGCTGGGCATCGGCACGCTGCACGCTGTCGTCGGCGGATCGATGGGCGGAATGCAGGCTTTGAGCTTTGCTGCCAATTTCCCGGGGAGGACGGACCGCGTGCTGGCGATTGCCACCACCGCGCGCCATTCCGCACAGAACATCGCCTTTCACGAAGTCGGCCGTCAGGCGATCATGGCGGACCCGGACTGGCAAGGCGGCAACTATTACGAAAGCGCAGGCAATGGCCCGGAAAAGGGCCTGTCTGTCGCGCGCATGGCTGCCCACATCACCTATCTTTCCGAAGCGGGGCTGACCGACAAGTTCGGCCGCCGCTTGCAGGACCGGCAGGAAAAGAGCTTCGGCTTCGATGCCGATTTCCAGATCGAGAGCTATCTGCGCTACCAGGGTCTTGCCTTCACCACGCGCTTCGATGCCAACAGCTATCTCTACATCACCCGCGCGATGGATTATTTCGACCTTGCAGAAGAGCATGGCGGCTTGCTGGCCGATGCCTTCCGCGATGCGGGCGACACGCGCTTCTGCGTGGTCAGCTTCGATACCGACTGGCTTTATCCCACGGCGGAAAGCCGCAACGTGGTGCACGCATTGAACGCGGTTGCCGCACCCGTCAGCTTCGTGGAACTGTCTGCGCCTTACGGGCATGACAGCTTCCTGCTCGAATGCCCGGCGCTGGACCGCGTGATCAAGGGCTTCATCGGATGAGCGCGCTTCGGGCAGACCTCGCCAAGATCGCCCAGCAGGTGCCGCATGGCGCGCGCGTTCTCGATATCGGCTGCGGCGAGGGGGATCTGATGGATGTCCTGCGCCGCGAACGGAACGTCGATGTGCGCGGGCTGGAGATCGATCCCGAACTGGTCGAGAAATGCGTCAGCCGCGGGCTTTCCGTGGTGCAGGGCGACGCGGACCATGACCTCGCCGGCTATCCCGATGCGTCATATGACGTGGCGATCCTCAGCCAGACCCTGCAGACGGCAGAGCGGCCCGATTACATGCTCGACCAGCTGCTGCGCGTGGGCCGCACCGCCTTCGTCAGCTTCCCCAATTTCGCGTACTGGCGGATGCGTTTCAGTCTGCTGTTCCACGGCCGCATGCCGGTGACGCGGCACCTGCCGGTCAGCTGGTACGAGACGCAGAACATCCACCACGTGACGGTGGACGATTTCCGCCAGCTGATCGCGGACAAGGGCGTGACGGTGGAAGGCAGCTGGTTCTTCGCTGGTGGCCGGGAAATCAGCGGCACAAATGCGAACTGGCGCGCCGAGCATGCGGTTTACCAGCTGAGCAGGTGAGCCCGGCGAAAGGTTTGCTGCCAAGCGAATGCTGCTGGTATACAATCCGATATGCCTCGCTCCAAGACACCGACCCCGCAACAGAAGAAGGCGCTGAGCTACGCCAAGGATCGCCGAAATGTTTTCGGCGAGAACGACAAGGCATCGCGGAAGGCCATCCCGGCCAGGAAGGCGGGCGAAAACCGGAAGAACAGGAGGAAGGCCAATCAGGCTATCGGGACCCTTCAACAATCAGACGAAGTGGCGCGCGACCTGATTGAAAGCTCACTGCATCACGATGTGGAGCGGGTGGGCGGTTGGAAGAAGTCCGCAGATGCGCCTCTGGATGAATTTATCGAGCTGCAAGGGAAGAGGCGGTCCTGGCGTGATCTTCCTCCAAACCGGGCCAAAGGAAAATCGCGAGACGCCTGCTAGCCACGGATTGAGATTGTTTCGGTAGCTTACTTGCTTACGCAGATCACGCTGTCATCCCTCGCCAGACACCACAGGCTCAGCCCTGCGGCCTTGGCGCGGTCCACCGCCATGCTGGTGGGCAGCGAAATGGTGACGAGGCGGGTTGCGCCTGCGCGCACGGCTTTCTCGACGATTTCGTAAGAACAGCGCGCGCTGGAGAGGATGAAGCCTTCGCCCGCGTCCTGCCCGGCTGTTGCGAGGGCGCCCACCAGCTTGTCCATCGCATTGTGACGGCCCACGTCTTCGCGCGCCGTCACGATGGTGCCGTCTGTTGTGCAGAAGGCCGCTGCGTGCGCCGCGCCGGTCTGCTTGGTGAGCGCTTGGTGATCGCGCAGTTTGGACAAGGCGGCGAAGATCGCGGCAGGCTCCAGCACGTCATGCGCGGCGACCTTGGGCAAGGGCTTGGAGACGGCTTCGAGGTTCTCGATACCGCACAGGCCGCAGCTCGATTCGGCAACGCGGGTGCGCACGCGTTCTGTCAGCTTCTCGATGCCGAGGCCCGAGAGTTGCGCGCGGCAGATCCAGCCCTTCTCCACCTCCACCACGTCAAGGTCGGCCACGTCAGCGGCGGATCCCGCCAGCCCTTCGGTCAGCGCGAAGCCCAGCGCGAAATCGGCAAGGTCGGTGGGCGTGGCCATCATCACCGCATAGGCAAGGCCGTTGAATTCCAGCGCCACGGGCACTTCCGGCACGAAGGTGCGGGTGACTTCGCGCGCTGTGCCGTCCGAATTGTGCTGGATCATGCTCCCCTCCCGCTCGCGACAGGGGCCGGGGGTGGGGTCTTACCCCGCATCCGAATTGTGCATGCCGTCGTGCTTGGCAAATTCGGTCGCGCGCGTTTGCGGTTCCGGGTGGTTGCCTTCATCGAGGTGCGCGATGGCTTCGGCCGCGATCGGGTCCAGCGTATTCATGTAGTCGTCAGCGAAGATCGCTGCCTTCATGCGCGGGTCCCAGAACTGGTCAATATGGTCAGCCGTGGCCAGCACCGCGCGATCATGGCCAATAGCCACGAAGTTCTTGGCGATCTGGTTCGCGTAACGCCGGTAGGTTTCGATCTGGCTCTTGCTCATTCTGCGGGTTCCATTTCCTCACCAGCGATGCGGCGGCTGCGGGTGGACAGCTCTTCATAGTCTTCCTGCCAGTCGGTCGGGCCGTTGGAAGCGGTGACCTGCACGGCAGTGACCTTGTATTCAGGGCAGTTGGTGGCCCAGTCCGAATAGTCGGTGGTGACCACGTTGGCCTGCGTCGCAGGGTGGTGGAAGGTGGTGTAGACCACGCCCGGAGCGACGCGGTCCGTCACCGTCACGCGCAGCGTGGTTTCGCCGGTGCGGCTGGCCAGCTTCGTCCAGTCGCCATCCTTCAGGCCGCGGTTCTCGGCATCGACGGGGTGCATTTCCAGCACGTCTTCCTGGTGCCACACGGTGTTGGCCGTGCGGCGGGTCTGCGCGCCGACATTGTACTGGGACAGGATGCGGCCCGTGGTCAGCAGCAGCGGGAAGCGCGGTCCGGTCTTCTCGTCCGTCGGCACGTAATCGGTGACGACGAACAGGCCCTTGCCGCGCACGAAGCCTTCGATGTGCATGACGGGCGAACCGTCCGGGTGCTTTTCGTTGACCGGCCACTGCACGCTGCCACGCTCGTTGAGCATTTCCCAGCTGACGCCGGCGAAGCTGCCGGTCAGGCGGGCGATCTCGTCAAGGATCTCGCTCGGGTGGCTGTAGTTCCAGTTGGCGCCCAGCGCATTGGCGAGCAGCTGGGTCACTTCCCAGTCCTCATAGCCATTGGCCGGTTCCATCACCTTGCGCACCGGTTGGATACGGCGTTCGGCATTGGTGAAGGTGCCGTTCTTCTCAAGGAAGGTGGAGCCCGGCAGGAACACGTGGGCGTAGTTTGCGGTCTCGTTCAGGAACAGGTCGTGCACGATCACGCAGTCCATGGCTTCGAGGCCGGCAGCAACGTGCTGGGTGTTCGGATCGGACTGGAGGATGTCCTCGCCCTGGATGTAGATGGCCTTGAAGGTGCCTTCCACGGCGGCATCCAGCATGTTGGGGATGCGCAAGCCCGGTTCCGGATCCAGCGAAACGCCCCAGTCCTTCTCAAACAGTTCGCGCGTGGCGACGTCCGACAGGTGGCGATAGCCGGGCAGTTCATGCGGGAAGCTGCCCATGTCGCAAGCGCCCTGCACGTTGTTCTGGCCGCGCAGCGGGTTCACGCCCACGCCCTTGCGACCGATATTGCCGGTGCACATGGCGAGGTTGGCGATGGCCATCACGGTGGAGGAGCCCTGGCTGTGCTCTGTCACGCCCAGGCCATAGTAGATCGCGGCATTGCCGCCGGTGGCATAGAGGCGGGCGGCTTCGCGCAGGTCTTCAGCCGGAACGCGGGTGACCGGTTCCAGCGTTTCGGGGCTGTGGCGTTCTTCGGAAACGAAGGCGGCCCAGTCCGCATAGGCGTCAGTATCGCAGCGTTCCTCGATGAACTTGGTGTTCGCAAGGCCCTCGGTCACGATCACGTGGGCCATGGCGGTCAGCACGGCGACATTGGTGCCCGGCTGCAGCGGCAGGTGCTGTGCAGCGGCGATGTGCGGCGAGCGGACGAGGTCGATGCGGCGCGGATCGATGACGATCAGCTTCGCGCCTTCGCGCAGGCGCTTCTTCAGGCGGCTGGCAAAGACGGGGTGGCCATCAGTCGGGTTGGCCCCGATAACCAGGGCAACATCGGTGTGTTCGACGGAGTCGAAATCCTGCGTGCCGGCGCTGGTGCCGAAGGTCGTCTTCAGGCCGTAACCGGTGGGCGAGTGGCACACGCGGGCGCAGGTATCGGTGTTGTTGGAACCGAAGACCGAACGGATCAGCTTTTGCACGAGGAAGGTTTCCTCGTTGGTGCAGCGGCTGGAGGTGATGCCACCCAGTGCCTTGGCCCCATGTTCGGCCTTGATCGCGTTCACGCGGCTCGCGGTGAAATCGAGCGCTTCTTCCCAGCTGACTTCGCGCCACGGCTGGTCGATGCTCTCGCGGATCATCGGGCTGGTGATGCGGTCCTTGTGGTTGGCATAGCCATAAGCGAAGCGGCCCTTCACACAGGAGTGGCCACGGTTGGCCTTGCCATCCTTGTAAGGAACCATGCGGACCAGCTGCTCACCGCGCATTTCGGCGCGGAAGGTGCAGCCCACGCCGCAATAGGCGCAGGTGGTGACAACGGCACGCTCGGGCTTGCCGATCGCCTTGACGCTCTTTTCCTGCAGCGTGGCAGTGGGGCAGGCCTGCACGCAGGCGCCGCAGCTGACACATTCGGAAGACAGGAAATCGTCCACGCCCTGGCCAGCAGAAATCATGCTGGCAAAGCCGCGACCGTCCACCGTCAGCGCGAAAGTGCCCTGCACTTCGGAGCAGGCACGCACGCAGCGCGAGCAGACGATGCACTTGGAAGCATCGAAATCGAAATAGGGGTTGGAGGTGTCGGTCGCCTCGCCCAGGTGGTTGGCACCTTCATAGCCATAGCGGACATCGCGCAGGCCCACGGCGGCGGCCTGGTCCTGCAGTTCGCAGTCATTGTTGGCAGAGCAGGTCAGGCAGTCCAGCGGGTGATCGGAGATATACAGCTCCATCACGCCCTTGCGCAGCTTCTCGAGGCGCGGGGTCTGGGTTTTCACCTTCATGCCGGGGCCGACAGGCGTGGTGCAGCTGGCGGGCGTGCCGCGCGCACCTTCGATCTCGACCAGGCACAGGCGGCAGCTGCCGAAGGCCTTCACATTGTCAGTTGCGCAAAGTTTCGGGATGTCACCACCAACCGTGGCGGCTGCGCGCATCACGCTGGTGCCCGCAGGCACGGTGACTTCGCGGCCGTCAATGGTGAGAGTGACCATCTCATCCGACTTGGATTCAGGCGTGCCGAAATCCTTCTGGCGTTCGTATCCCATTACTTCTGCTCCATCGCGGCAAGATCTGCCGGGGTATTGATATTGGCCGGTGTGGATGCGCTCTTCACCGCCCGTGCATTCACGGCCGTGGCGAAGGCAAGCATCGAGTGGCGTCCTTCACTCTGGAGGATCGCCTCTATCGCGCTTGCGGTTTCCACATCCCAATGCCCGATAACGGGCTGCGATTCAAGGTATGCCGAGGGTGGCGAAAGCTCTGCCAGCAGGTTTTGCGGCAAGGCCAAGCTGTCCACTCCGCACGTCAGGACCGACTTGTACTCATGATCCTGCGCATGGCGCAGGCCGGCGGCAATACCGGCCAATGGCCCCATGCCGGGGCGCGGCCAGTCGGGGATGCACTGGGCAGGCCCGTTTGCCCGCCCGGCGATCACCACTGTTTCACACCATGCCGAAAGCGCATCCACCGCACGGATGAGCAAGCTGCGCCCGTCCAGCTCGGCCAGCGCCTTGTCACTGCCGAAACGGGTGCTGAGGCCACCTGCGAGGACGACGCCAAGGATCATTACTCGGCCGCGTCCAGCGCTTTCTCGACTGCTTCGGGGTTGTTCACGAAGTCACCCGGCCAGTTCCTGAGCGCGCTCATCACCGGATAGGGCGTGAAGCCGCCCAGCGCGCAGAGCGAGCCGAACTTCATCGTGTCGCACAGGTCCGTCAGCAGGCCGATTTCTTCCTCGACACTGCGGGCCTTGCCCTTGGGCACATTGTGCATCTGCGGCGTCAGTTCCAGCGTGTCGCGCTCACGCCCGCCGGAACGGATGCGGTCGATCAGCTCGGTACCGCGCACCGCGCCGATGCGGCACGGGGTGCACTTGCCGCAGCTCTCCGCCGCGCAGAATTCCATGGCGAAGCGGGCCATTGCGCCCATGTCCGCCGTGTCATCGAACACGGTGATGCCGGCATGGCCGATCAGCGCATCGGCATCGGCATATTCTTCATAGCCGAATGCGATGTCGAACTGGTCTGGGTGCAGGTAAGCGCCCAGCGGGCCACCGACCTGCACGGCCTTGACCGGGCGGCCCGATGCGGTGCCGCCGCCAATGTCGTTGACCAGCTGGCCCAGCGTCATGCCGAAGGGTGCCTCGAAAAGGCCGCCATACTTGATGTTGCCAGCCAGCTGGATGGGCATGGTGCCCTTCGAACGGCCGATACCGCGCTCTGCATATTCGGCAGCGCCGCCTTCCACCAGGATGTGCGGCACGGCAGCAAGGCTGAGCACGTTGTTGACCACGGTCGGACGGCCAAGGAAGCCTTCCAGCGCCGGCAGCGGCGGCTTGGCGCGCACTTCGCCGCGCTTGCCTTCAAGGCTGTTCAGCAGGCTGGTTTCCTCACCGCAGACATAGGCGCCGGCGCCCACGCGCACTTCGCACTTGAACGGCGCGATGATGTCCGCGCACAGTTCCAGCGCCGCATTCAGCTTGCGGATCGCGTCGGGATATTCGCTGCGCAGGTAGATATAGCCCTGGTCAGCGCCCACGGCCTCGCCGGCAATTGCCATGCCTTCGATCAGCGCGAAGGGATCGCCTTCCATGGCCATGCGGTCAGCAAAGGTGCCGCTGTCGCCTTCGTCAGCATTACAGACGATGTACTTCTTGGGGCCGGGCGCGCCGGCAACCGTCTTCCACTTGATGCCAGTGGGGAAGCCTGCACCGCCGCGGCCACGCAGGCCGGAATCGAGCACGTCCTGCACGATGGCTTCGGAACCGATCTGGCGCGCGCGCTTGAGGCCGGACCAGCCGCCGTGGGCTGCGTAATCTTCCAGGCTCAGCGGACGGGTCTTGCCGGCGCGGGCAAAGGTCAGGCGCGTCTGCGCGGCGATGAAGGGATGGTCCTCGATCACGCCGATGGCCTTGTCGGAAGAACCGTCAAGGATGGCATCGACATCATCGAGCGTGGCCGGGCCAAAGCCCTTGCCGTCGATCTCCACCAGCGGCTCCAGCCACTGCATGCCCCAGCTGGAAGTGCGGTGCACTTCGCAGCCCTTCTTCTCGAATGCTGCGGCCAGCTTGTCTGCGCCGCCGGCACGGGCCAGTGCGTCATCAGAAATCTTCACGATCTGGGTCATGCGCTTTCCACCAGTCTGGTCACGGCTTCCTTGTCCAGCCGGATATGAAGGTCATCACCCGTGCGCGCGGCGGGGCCGGAGCTGCACAGGCCGAGGCAATAGACGGTCTGGATCTTCACGCGGTCACCCGCAGCCGCCTTGGCATCGTCGATAATGTTCTCGACACCGCGCGCCTTGCAGGCTTCCGCGCGGCAGATCTGCACCACGGGCCGCGTTTCCGGCTCTGCGGTGTAATCGTGGTAGAAGCTGACCACGCCGTGCACGTCCGCACGGCTGAGGTTCAGGCCCTTGGCGATGATCGCCTCGGCTTCCGTGTCCACGCAGCCGAATTCTTCCTGTACGTCATGCAGGATCGGCAGCAGCGGCCCTTCGCGGCCATGATGTTCGGCAATGATCTCGCCGATTTTCTGTTCTTTTGTGCTCATGTTCTCTCTCAGGCTTTGAGCCTTGCGGCGTGCCATTCGATGTGATCGGCCATGAAGGTCGAGATGAAATAATAGGAATGGTCATAGCCATCATGCAGGCGGATGGTGGCGTCCATACCGGCTTTGGTGACGGCTTCTTCCAGCAGGAGGGTTTTCAGCTGCTCTTCCAGGAAATTGTCGGCCCGGCCCTGGTCCACCAGCAGGTCTGGCAGGCGGGCGCCGTCTTCGATCAGGGCGCAGGCATCATATTCGCGCCATGCTTCCTTGTCCGCGCCGATATATCCGGTCAGCGCCTTTTCGCCCCAAGGGCAATTCAATGGGCTGACGATGGGCGCGAAGGCGCTGGTCGATTTGTAGCGGCCGGGATTGCGCAAGGATATGGTCAGCGCGCCGTGGCCGCCCATGGAATGGCCGGTAATGCCCTGGCGATCCATATCGACGGGGAAGTGTGAGGCCACCAGCGCGGGCAGTTCTTCCTCGACATAGCTGCGCATGTGGAAATGCTCGGCCCAGGGCGCTTCGGTGGCGTTGACATAGAAGCCCGCGCCCTTGCCGAAGTCATATCCTTCATCATCCGGCACGTCGTCCCCGCGCGGGGATGTGTCCGGGCACACGAAGATGATGCCATTGTCAGCGCAGGCTTTCCGGTATTCACCCTTTTCCATGACATTGGCATGGGTGCAGGTGAGACCGGAGAGATAGAACAGCACAGGCAGCTTCGCGCCTGCTTCATGCTCGGGCACGAAGACGGCAAAGGTCATGCTGGTATCGGTGGCAGAGCTTTCGTGGCTGTACACGCCCTGCGTGCCGCCGAAGGCCCTGTTCTCGCTGACGGTCTCAAGGGTCATGCGCAGGCTATCCTCAGGCAGCCACGAAGTGCAGGGCGCACAGCTTGTGGCCCGTGGGATCGCGCAGATAGGCGAGGTAGAGCTTGCGCTCCCCGAATTCGCGCAGGCCTGGCGGGTCTTCGATGGCGGTGCCGCCTGCCGCAACGCCTGCCTCGTGCCAGGCATGGCACTGTTCGGGCGTATCCATGGCAAAGCCGATGGTGCTGCCATTGGCAACGGTGGCCGGTTCGCCATTGCGCGGCTTGGTGACGATGTAGATCCCGTCCTTGTGGAGATAGGTCACGCGGCCGCGTTCTTCGTCGACCACGCCTTCGGTGCCGCCAACGGCGGTGAAGATCGCGTCGTAGAAGGTCTTGGATGCGGCAAGGTCGTCACTGCCGACCATGTGGTGGCTGTACATCAGGGGTTATCCTTCCACGTTTACGGTGAAGGCGCAGATCTTGTTTCCATCGGGATCGCGAAGATAGGCACCGTAGATTGGCTGGTTCGGCATGTCGCGACGTCCGGGAGCACCTTCGTCTGTGCCGCCCAGCGCGAGGCCTGCCGCGTGCCATGCGTCAATGGCGGCAGGATCGGGCGCTTGAAAGCCGATCGTGCCGCCATTGGCATGCGTCGCCGCTTCCCCATCTGCCGGGGTGCCAACGCCGAACATGCCGGTTTCCGGCGAGCCGTAGAAGGCACCCTTGGGCGTGTGCTGGCCGACGATCCCCAGCTTGCCGAGCGTCTCGTCATAGAACTTGCGCGCGGCATCGGGATTGTTCGTGCCAACCATCACATGGGTAAACATGGCCATCGTCTTATCGGATCAGGCGTTTTCGTTGGGTGCGAAGGCGCAGATCTTGTTGCCATCCGGATCGCGAAGGTACGCGCCATACATGTGGCCCGGCGAGCTTTCGCGCACGCCCGGTGCGCCTTCGTCCGTGCCGCCATTGGCCAGGCCTGCTGCGTGCCATGCGTCCACTTCGGCATAGGTCTTGGCCTTCAGGCCCAGCGTTGCACCGTTGGAAACGCAGGCTGCCTCGCCGTTCGCGGGCTTGCACACGGCAACTGCGCCATCGGCATTGGCGTAAACAGTGCCGTGCGGCAGTTCATGGCCTGCACCGACACCGATTTCGCTCATCGTGGCGTTGTAGAACGCGCGCGACTTCTCGATGTCATTGGTGCCAAGGAAAACGTGGTTGATCATGGGTCAGTTGCTCCTCTCAAAACAACACGGGACACCCGGCAGAATCCGGGTGCGCGTGACTCGATTTATCACATAGCCGAAAACTTCGGTAATGTGAAAGAATGAATCGGTTATCTGCAACACCCGCGGCGAGCATTGCGCCGCAGGTGATGCGAAATCATCAGAACACCACGACCGAGCGGATGGACTTGCCTTCATGCATCAGGTCGAATGCGGTGTTGATCTCTTCCAGGCCCATGACGTGGGTGATCATCGGATCGATCTCGATCTTGCCCTGCATGTACATGTCCACGATCTTGGGCACATCGGTGCGGCCCTTGGCCCCGCCAAAGGCGGTGCCGCGCCAGTTGCGACCTGTCACCAGCTGGAACGGGCGGGTGGCGATTTCCTTGCCCGCTTCGGCCACGCCGATGATCACGCTGGTGCCCCAGCCGCGATGGCAGGCTTCCAGCGCCGTGCGCATCACTTCGGTATTGCCGGTGGCATCGAAGGTATAGTCCGCGCCGCCATCGGTCATCTGCACGATCTTGGCGACGGTGTCCTCGCGGCTCATGCCCTTGGTGTTCAGGAACTCGGTCATGCCGAACTTGCGGCCCCATTCCTCGCGGTCCGGGTTGATGTCCACGCCGATGATCTTGTTGGCCCCGGCGAGCCGCGCGCCCTGGATCACGTTGAGGCCGATACCGCCAAGGCCGAACACCACCACATTGTCACCCACCTGCACCTTGGCGGTGTTGGTGACAGCGCCCACGCCCGTGGTCACGCCGCAACCGATGTAGCAGCTGGACTGGAAAGGCGCGTCCTTGCGGATCTTGGCGACGGCGATTTCCGGCAGAACGGTGAAGTTCGAGAAGGTCGAACAGCCCATGTAGTGGAAGATCGTCTCGCCCTTGTAGGAAAAGCGGCTGGTGCCATCGGGCATTAGGCCCTGGCCCTGCGTGGCGCGGATCGCGGTGCACAGGTTCGTCTTGCCAGAGAGGCACGACTTACACTGGCGGCATTCTGGCGTGTAGAGCGGGATCACGTGATCGTCCGGCGCCACCGAGGTCACACCGGGGCCAACTTCGCGCACGATGCCCGCGCCTTCGTGACCAAGGATGCTCGGGAAGATGCCTTCGGAATCGAACCCGTCCAGCGTGTAGGCATCGGTATGGCAGATGCCGGTCGCCATGATCTCCACCAGCACTTCGCCTTCCTTCGGGCCTTCCAGATCGACTTCCACGATCTCCAGAGGCTTCTTCGCTTCAAAGGCTACGGCGGCACGGGTTTTCATCGGGATCGCTCCTTCACAAGATTTCTCGTCAATTCCGGCATGCGCATACCGGGATCGGGCGGGGCCTTGACCCCCCATGTCATCGGCCGGAGCGCGCGATTGCCCGCTCCGGCCATGAGGTGCGCGTCAGGCTGCGGCCTTGGCGCGCTCTGCGGCTTACAGTTCCATGTCCTCGTCCGCATCGCGGATCGGCATGAAGAACAGCAGCGCTGCAGCCAGCACCGAACCGATGCCCATCAGCAGCGACACGGTGAGGAGGTTGTCCACCCCGCCGTTGATGTTGTCGAACAGCCAGCCTGCCACCACCGGCGAACCGGCTGCACCCAGGCGGCCGACGCCGAGCACGAAGCCGGTGCCGCTGCCACGCGCGTAAGCGGGGAAGCTGAGGGCGAAGGCAGCGTAGTAACCGACGATGGCCGCGTTCGAGAAGAACATGGTGAACAGCGCGGCGATGCGCCATTCCCACAGGCTCTCGTGGCCAAGGCCGAAATAGCCCACCGCGGCCACACCCAGCAGGGCGGCGATGATCGTCGGGCCCTTGATGCCGAACTTCTTCAGGAAGAAGCCGAAGATCGCCCCGCCAATGGCCCCGCCGATATTGGCATAGGTCAGGCTGCTGGCACCCTCTGCCGGGGTAAAGCCGGCCAGCGCCACGATCGTCGGCGCGTTCTTGAGGATGTAGTAGAAGGTGAAGGTGTGGAAGGCATAGCCAAAGGCCAGCATCAGCGTAATCGGACGCAGACGCGGGTTGGCGAGGATGTCGGTGGCCTTGGGCTTGGGGCCGGTTTCCTCCACTTCGGGCAGCGAATCAATCGGTGCCTTGCCGAACGCCTTGAGTGACTTGTTGAGCTTCTCCAGCGCTCCGGCAGGACGCCGGGCCGCGTAAAAGGCCGGGGTTTCCGGAACCAAGAAGATCACCAGCGGGATCATCGCTGCGGTCACGACAGCACCGAAGATGAACACGTCATGCCAGGTGCCCACGACCAGCAGCCATTCCTGAGCGGCAAAACCGCCGATCACGCCGCCGACCGGATAGCCGATGACGTAGAAGGCCATGGAGACAGAGCGCCCGGTGGAGCTGGTGACTTCCGCCACAACTGCGTTGGTTGCTGCCAGCATGCCGCCGATGCCAAGGCCGGTGATGAAGCGCCACAGCACGATGTCGGTCAGCCAGCCGGTGCCGGGCACGCCGGGCATCAGCTGCCAGTAGGTGGCGTGGCCAGCCATCCACATGCCCACAGCCATCACGGCAAGGCAGGCGAGCATGGTTGCCTTGCGGCCATATTTGTCAGCCGCACCGCCAAGGATCACCGAACCGAAGCCCATGCCCACCAGTTCGGCAGACAGGACCACGCCCAGCTGGGTACGGTCGATGCCCCATTCGGTCATCATGCCGGGGCCGGCAAAAGCGCTCGACAGCACGTCGAATCCATCGAGTGCGTTGAGGAACACCATCAGCACAACAACGGCGATCTGCCGCGTGCCCATGGGGGTTTCCTTGATAACGGCAATGGGGTTTGCGCCCCCAGCTGGTCCGGCCATTTCAGATCCTCTCCAAATCTCTCTCGGCGCACTCAATCGTGGATTCGCGCCAGCATTTCCACCAGTTTTTCTATTTCCTGCTCGGTAAAGCGGCTTTTCAGCCAGGCTTCATGGCTTGCGATGCAGCTTTTTGCCTGTTCCAGCACGGATTTTCCTTCGTCTGTCAGGAACAGCGCCTGCTTGCGGCCATCGCGTTCTGAACGCTCGCGCCGCAGGTATCCGCGTTCCTGCAGGCGGTTGACGATGGTCATGGTCGTCGCGCGATCCATCTGCAGCCGCTGTCCCACCTCGATCTGCGCGATCTCGGGCTGGTCAGCCACCAGCCACAGGATGGAAACCTGCTTCTGCGTCAGGCCAAGGTCTGCGAAAGTCTCGTTGAAATGGCGATAGACAGCACCGTGCGCCAGGCGAATGTGGAAGCCCACAATGCCATCCAGCGCGCCGATGCCATCGGCCTCGCTTTCCTTGTTCTCGATCAATGCACCGCTAGCCAAGCTGGTGTTTCCCATCCTCAAATGCCCGCCTCGCGGGTGTCTTGCCTATTTGTTAGTAAAGCATACAATTCCGCGCAAGGAGAGGACTCGAAACACTATGGCGCAATTTCCCGACACACCCAATTTCACCGGCTTCAACACGCCCAGCAGGATCGAGGCGGATATCGAGGACCTGCTCTACGAAGGCGAGATTCCCAAGGGAATCGATGGTGCCTTCTTCCGCGTGCAGCCCGATCCGCAGTTTCCCCCGCTGCTGGGTGACGATATCGCCTTCAACGGCGACGGGATGATCACCCGCTTCCACATTCATGACGGGCAGGTGGATTTCAAGCAGCGCTGGGCCAAGACCGACAAGTGGTTCGCCGAACGCAAGGCCGGCCGCGGGCTGTTTGGCAAGTATCGCAACCCCACCACCGATGATCCCTCGGTCAAGGGCATGATTCGCTCGACCGCCAACACCAATGCGTGGATCTATGGCGGCAAGCTGTGGGCGATGAAGGAAGACAGCCCGGCACTGGTGATGGACCCGGTCACGATGGAAACCGAAGGGTTCGAAACATGGGAAGGCGCGATGAAGAGCGAGACCTTCACCGCCCATCCGAAGATTGACCCGGCCACCGGCAACATGGTCGCCATCGGCTATGCCGCATCGGGCCTGTGCAGCGACGATGTCTCCTACATGGAGGTCGATAAGGACGGGAACCTCGTTCGCGAGAAATGGTTCAAGGTGCCTTATTATTGCATGATGCACGACTTTGCGATCA
>CAYXTJ010000023.1:12459-24755 GCA_964467715.1 uncultured Sphingomonadaceae bacterium | reverse complement strand
GGATGATACACGCGCACCGTGCCCACGGGTCTGCCCCATATACGCGCCGCCTCGGCAGCCATTTCATCCAGGGAAGCAGGCTCTGCGGGGATCCCGGCTTCAGGGCGCGCGTAGGCGGCTATTGCTTCACGATTATAGCCTCCCGCGTCTTCACCGTAGGGTATGCTCAGAGCAAGCGGATAGTGCAGATTATAAAAGAATATGAGACCGGTTAATGTAATCAAAAAATGAAACGGAAGCCCCAAAATGCCCACTGCATTATGGAGGTCCAGAGAAGCTCTGGCCCTCTTTTGGCGCCGGAACAGGAAGAAGTTTGCAATTATTCTGCCATGCAGGAGGATACCGGAAACAATCAGCGCAAGCATTGCCATTCCGGCAAGCGCGACCGGGTAGTAACCAACCGGAAACCGCCGCATCGATAGCTTGAAGTGGAACGAGTAAAGAAAGTCCCCTCCCAAGGTGCCGGGATCCTCGAGAAGATCCCCCGTGTTCGGATCGAGGAAACGTCTTGCCATGATATTACCCGGCGCATCGGGGAATAGCGTGGCGGAATCGGTCTTGCTCTGAAAGATGACGTTGTGAACGGGCTCGTTGGCGGTTGGCAGGTACACTTTCCAGTGAGGGGAATTTGTACCATGGGCAAGCGCATCAGCAGCAGGCCGCATAGCGTCCAGAGACACTGAAGCAGGTAGCTCCAGCCGCGTCATGGGCATCATCCAACGGTCGATTTCCTTGTAGAAGACCGACAAGCTGCCCGTCCAGAAGATCGCGAACAGGAGAGTGCCAAGAGCGATTCCGACCCACGTGTGCAGCCAGTGCATCGAGGCGCGGAATGGAGTCATGCCGTGGCTGCGGCGAGAGATACGAGGAAGACAGCCAGGGCGTGGGTTGCGATAGCCCCAAGCCAAATGGCTATAACAACGACCGGTAATCGCCGTTCGCAGAAAGCCCACATCGCCATGATCAGATAAGTCAGGAACGCCGCCAGCACATTGACCATCACGGCTTCACTCCGCTCGATGCCTGTGGCGAATGCAAGGATGACTGCCCCCAGAGCTGCCAGGCCCGACGATGCAAAATAACTACCGACCGCAGCAGTCACCACTCGCACTGCGATGGCCCATGGGTTCTGGAGATGATCGGGTGCAGGATGGGGCACGGCGTAACTAAGCGATGCGCTCGGCACGCCCGCGCCGGCGGCTGACCGCAAGCGTTTTCCGGGTCGGGCAATGGTAACGGTGCAAATGTCGCAAAGCTCGCATCAGGGGTAGACTGTAATCGCGACCTTGCGATCACCCCAGTCGCCCGGCTCGGCTAGGTCGGAGCTTGAGACGGCGATATCCTCGACACTGTCGATCAGCCCGTCGAACATGCGCGCCACCTCCCGCGCGCGAAGGTCGGAAATCCCTTCGCGCTCGGCTATTATCTCACCATCGCTCAATTGTACGGCGCCGCGATAGCCAGCTACTTCCAGCCGTGTTGCGCCAATCGCTTCGGCATACCGCAGCACTTCCTGCAGCGCACGAGGTGTCTGGAAATTGACCGACCCGTCGAACGGGAAGTAGACCTCGAAGGTGCGCGCGACGAACGGCGGTTCCGGCAGGGGCGGCGGTGGCGGCGGTGTAAAGGCCAGCTGTCCGGTGCTGGGCCCGGGTGGGCGGCGCGGTTCGAACGGCAGGACATAGCCCGGCTCCGCCATCAGGACTGTGCCACACTCGGGAGACATTTCGGGCATCACGGAGACCTTGACCGGCTCCAGCACGATGCCCCCGCAAATCCGCTCCCCATCAGCAGCCGGAGTGCCTTCAACCAGGGCCTTGTGGCCCAACCACGGCGGGGTGAAGGGTGCGGAAACGTCGCTCTGCACGCCCATGTAATACAATTCGCCATCATACTCGGCGAGCCAGCAAGGGACGCTCGGCGTATCCTTGATGATCGGACAGGAGACGAACGCAAGGTCCTGCGCTTGGGCAGAAGTTGTCGTGACAAGGGCCAGGCCGCCGGCTGCAGCCAGCAGTTGGCTGCTTATCGTGCGCATGCTCATCACAAGGTCCCCAGGAAGTTTTCGAGATCGACCTTTTCCTGCTCGCTGTACTGGATGTTGTAGCGACGATCATAGAAGTCGATGAGCTCGCGGATATTGGCGGCTGATCCGTTGGAAAAATAAGGCGCGCGCGAAGCGAGAGCGCGGAACTGCTGCATCACGATCGTGCCGACATCGTTGCACTTGCCCGATATCAGCGCGCGGCCCGGATCCTGCGTGTAGATGACACGGCCAAAGAAGGGATGCGGCGGGATATCATCACGGCAGGTAATCTTGAACAACGGCATCAGCTCCTCCTCGTCCGTCCACGGGTTGAGCGGCACTTCGCGCGCCCACGGCAGGTTGGTGGTGCCGATATCCATCCAGCCATTGGCGGCATCGAGCCCGGTCATGTGCATCCCGTGGCAGGTGGCACAGGTGCGCTTCACCGGATTGCCCAGCCCCACGGTATTGAGATGCATGGAATCGCTGATCCAGAAGGTGCGGAAGTGGAATATCTGCTGCCCCCGCCAGATGGAGGCGCGCATGGCGTTCTGTTCATCGGTCAGGCCCGGCTGCGGCTCAGCCCAGCTTTCATCCACGGGGAAGACCCAGCGCGTGGTATTGTTGCCGAGGACGCCGATATCGCCATAGGCAAGGTTTTCGGGGCCGAACGCCTTTCCGCCTTCGCCCAGCAGCAGATCGCCCCCCTCGTTATCGTATACCTGAGCGGCAAACAGCTGATCTTCGAATGCGGTGATCTGCCGCCGTTGCTCTTCACTCAGTCCGCCCAGCAGCTGGAGGTGCGTGGCAGCAGCATCCATCGCCTGCGTGCCCAGGGTCGGCGTACGCGCATCGGCCATGATGTTCATGTTCACCGGTTCGCCGTTTTCGGGATCGCGCAGAGCCGGCGCGCCAGTCTTGCCGATGAACGGTCCGATGCCGAAATTGCGGTGCGTAGGATAGGGCAGGTTGGCGACGATGCGCGGGCGGCGATAGACAGAGACCATCGGGTTGTCGCTCGCCAGACCATATTCTTCGCTGGTGTTGCAGCCACCTGGATCGCGCACGACCTCTAGCGTGAACTCTGGCTCGATCGTGCCCTCGCCCCATGGATCCTTCGGCGGCCAAGGCAGGAAAACGCGGAACAGCCCGCGTTGCAGCAGCAGCGAGTGCGAGGCTTCCTCACCCTGCGGCAGGTTGGGACAATTGGAGCCGTCAATCGCGGCGAAGATCGGGTCCGTGCCGCCGGTTTCCTCCCAGCGTTCGCGGATGGTGCGAACCGAAAGGCTCATGCCGTCTGCCGGCTGGTGGCAGCTGACGCAGGCGCGGCCGTTGGAACCGATCGGCTCGAAGAACGGATGACCTGCCGTCTCGATCTCGCCGCTGGTGTTAAACAGCCGCAGGCGACCATGGTCGTTGTCATATTCGACCATGCGGGCAAGCGGTTTACCCTCGCCCGGATCCCACCAGGCACGCCCGCCATTGGGCACGGCTTGTGTATCGGCAGCGACAGCGGCGGCCTGCTCGCGCTGGCCGTCGATATGCGCAGGCTCGCCCGATTGCTGGGCATGCAGGCCCTGCATGGCAATAGCCGAAAGAAAAGTGCTGCAGCCCGCTAGCAAAATCAGCGATGAGAGCCTCATGGATGTGGTTCCTGTGTTGAAAGGAGCAAGGAGCGGGCGACCATTGCGCCCAATAGTCGCCGGGTCCGAAGGTATGCGATCATCAGAGTCTCAAGACCCCACGAGTCCGCAGCGATAACCGCTGGCGCCGTCCGCAACCGGAATCTGCGGGAAGGGACAAAGTGGCACTTCGCGTCCCGGCCAAGGCGTTCCCTCTCCCGCAGTCGCAGGGATTGACGCGGGCGCTACACCCTCGATTACCCAGCTCTCCAGAGCGGAAAGCGAGTCGAACCGGTCAGCCGCAGGTCCGCCGCCGCAGTGATTCATCCCCGGAACAGGAAAAACCCTGGTGAAACTGGCGGCGTCCCCGTCGTTCGCGGCATTCACCCCGTTCCACCAATCGAGCGTATCGAGCACGGAAAAGACAGGATCACTGCTCCCGTGCGGTACGATCAATTTCCCGCCGTGATCGCGAAAAGCCGCAAGATCAGTCGAGCGCATGCCAACATCTTGCCAAGCGCTGGTGGTGTATGGCGGCTCTACCGCGTAAATTTTCTGCCCGTCGTCATCGAAGTCAAACGCCAACTGCCATGCGAGCAACCGTTCCGGATCTGACGAAATGGGCGTTGGCAGTGTGGTAAAAACGGAAGCCAAGGAGCCGCCGCCCAGCAAGATGTTCAGAGATGGCGGGCCGTCAACCATGCCCGTTTTCCATCCCCGCCAGCCCGGCGCACCGACGCCGCCATCCCAGGCCCAGCTGGAATATAGCTTGCTGCCTGCCGCGTCACGTGGGCCGTCCATGATCTTGATCAGCGCATCCACTTGCGCCCCTTCAAGGCAAGCATTTGCGCCTTGCGGATTGCATTGGCGAGCGCGCAATTCCGGCTCAACGCGAGCAGTAGTGCACTGCCCGATTGCAGCCACAATCCCGTCCTCCAGTCCATCCAGGCGATCGCAGGCTGCCAGCGTGGCATCGCGCACCAGATCGGATTGCTCGTTTGAAAACAAGCTGCGGAATCCTTCAACTGTGGGCTCCTCACCGCGGGCCAGAAATATTCCGGCCAGCGCCTGCGTATCCCAAGCCTGCGCGAGCGCTGCACGTGGAAGAGCCATACCCGGAGCCACGGCAACAATCCCGTCGAAAGCATCGGGATAGCGCTGTGCGAATGCCATCCCCTCCTGCCCTCCCTTGGAGCAGCCCCAGAATAGGTTGGTCTCGCTCCCACGGCCGTAAAATGCGGTAACGATGTGCTGGCCAAGGTCATAGGTCGACTTGAGGCTGGCATGGCCATAATCGGCTCGGGCCTGCGGATCATGACCGAAAACCAGCTGTCCGCCATGCGATGGCACGTTGTTGCGATCATTATCATGGCCGCTGTCCTGGGCGATCACGGCGTAGCCCCGCTCAAGCGCCGTCGGATTGCCAGCGCCGTTGATCCCGGTTGCGGCGCGGATATAGCCATTGGAGCCGCCGCCACCTTCGAAAAGGAAGCGCCCGTTCCAGTCAAGCGGCAGGCGCATCCGAAAACCGGTGCGGTAAGGGCCGCCAATGCGGCCCTCATGTTCACCGTAAAAGCCTTCGACGAGGCAATGCGAGGGAAGCGGTGATTGGCCCTCCCCACTGCCACCTTCCGATACACCTGCACTTTGCCATTCACTGGTGGTAATGACGAGATCGGAGACCGGAGCGCCTGCCAGCATCGCCGCACTGAGCGCGTCACACTTCGCCGAGAAAGAGGCCAGGTTTTCAGAGGTACCGGGAGAGGCCGGCCCCACGCCGGCACAAGCGACGAGCAAGCCGGATAGTGCCGCCGGTGCAAAGACTTTCAGTTGGCGCATGTCTCGTCCCTCTCCATTTCCACTGCTCATCGGCTGACCGCGGTTGCGAAAGCCCGGCACCCATATTTGACTGGTCATGACTGCGCCTCCGCGTGTGCCGGCGGCGCCAGGTTTTTCATGATCCCGGCTTCCCAATTTTCAAGGCGGCCATAACCATCTGCTGGTCTTTCAGGCAACCGCAATCTGCCGGTTCTCTCGTCGTTGACTGAACTAGACGGTCAGTTTACTAGCGCTACAGTCAACCTTCGTAAAGAGGGGGCGGTTTGAGCGAGGATTTCATGATTACATTCAACACTCGTTGCGCGGAATTTGCCTCGCCTTGGACCAACACATGAGTACGGAAACTGCCGTTCTCCAGTCCGATAGCAATGCTGGCTGGAAGCCATTGCAGGTCATTGCTGTCGGGCTGTGCTTCCTGCTCAACATGCTTGACGGGGCAGACCTGCTGGTCATGTCTTTCGTCGCGCCTGTGCTTTCTGACGAGTGGGCGATCGCACCTTCAGACCTTGGCGTGATTTTCAGCGCCAGCCTTGCCGGGATGGCGGGTGGCTGCCTGTTCATTGCGCCCCTGGCTGACCGCTTCGGCCGTCGCACGATGATCATTTGCGCGCTGGCTGTTGTTGCCTTCTCGATGGTAGCGTCCTCGCAGGTCAACTCTGTCGAGGCGATGATCCTTGCCCGCTTCGTCGTCGGCCTCGGCGTTGGCACCATTGGCGTCACCATGACAGCGATGGCGTCCGAGTTCGCGCCGCCGCGCTACCACGATTTCGCGGTCGGCTTTGTGCAGGCGGGCTGGCCCTTCGGCTCGATCATCACCGCCTTCCTCACCGTGGCGCTGCTGCCGGAATATGGCTGGCGCACGGTCTTGCTGGCGATCGGCTTGCTCAGCCTGGTGTTGCTCGTGGTCGTCTTGGCCATAATGCCGGAGTCGGTTAACTTTCTGTTGCGCCGCCAGCCAGCCAACGCGCTGGAGCGGGCTAACAAGCTTGGTGTGCGGCTGGGCCGCGAGCCGCTTGCCGCATTACCGCCCAAGCCGGTAGCCGAGGCCAAGATCAGCGTGCTGCGCCTATTTGACGATGGCCGGCTGCGTTCCGGCATCATCCTCTGGCTCGCCGTCGCGCTTGGCTATTTCGTGCTCTATTTCGTGATCAACTGGATCCCGGAACTCACCACACGGGCGGGCCTTCCCGTCGACCAGGCGATCTATGCCGGGGCAACTTACAACCTCGGCGCCTTCCTCGGCATTAGCGCGATGGGCGCCTTGGCGGTACGTTATGCCCTGCCGCGTGTCGTTGCCCTGTTCTTCTTCGCCTCTGCGGTGGCACTGCTGATCTTCGGCAACCTGTCGATGCCGCTCGCATTAACGCTGCTTTCAGCCTTGGCGGTTGGTTTCACTGTGCAAGGCGGGTTCAACGGCTTCTGGGCGCTTTCAGCCCGGTTCTACCCGACAGATATCCGCAGCACGGGTATCGGCTGGTCGATGGGTGTTGGCCGCATCGGCGCGGTGCTTGGCCCGATTGTCGGCGGTTATCTGGTCGAGGCTGATGTTGCTGTTGGTACGATCTTCGCCATTTATGCAGTACCTGCGGTACTCGCCGGATTGCTCGTGCTGCTGGTTGTCGTCCCGAAGATGCGCGTATGACAGCCGCTCCCTCCCCCATAAAGGTCGGCCTGCTGGGGCGCGGCATTGCTGCCTCGTCGTCTCCGGCAATCCACGAGACCGAGGCGGCCTGCCTCGGCGTAGCGCTGACCTATGAGCTGTTTGATTTCGACCTTCTTGGATTAGCAGATAACGCGCTGGCAGAGACGCTGGCGCAGTTGAAGGACCGCGGCTTCAGCGGGGTGAACATCACCCATCCTTTCAAGCAGGCGGTGATCCCGCTGCTCGATGAGGTGGACCCCACCGCAGCCTCGCTGGGTGCGGTGAACACCGTTACCTTCCGCGATGGGCGGATGATCGGCAGCAACACGGACTGGATCGGCTTTCAGTTCCTGCTCGAACTGGCATTACCTCGGTCGAACCGGAACGTAGTGGCCCAGATCGGCTCCGGCGGTGCGGGATCGGCAACGGCATTTGCGCTGCTCGAGAGCGGCACGAGCGAACTGCGCATCCATGATTCCTCCTCTGATCGCATTGAGGCGTTGGCCAGTCGCCTCCATTCCGCTTTCCCCGAGGCGCACATCGTCTCTTGCGCGACACCCGACGCCGCGATCGATGGGGCTGATGGTGTCGTCCAGTCCACCCCGGTCGGGATGGAAGCCCATCCCGGCATGCCCTTCGACCCCGAGCTTCTCGAGGCCGGGCAATGGCTTGCGGATGTCATCTATTTCCCGCGCGAGACCCAGCTGCTTAAGGCCGCCCGCCGTCGCGGGATGGCGACAGCCGACGGTACGGCCATGGTCGTGGGCCAAGCGGCCGAGGCGTTTCGGCAATTTACCGGCGTGGAACCCGATCGCGACCGCATGCTGGCTGCGCTCGACGGCAGCAGCGATCAGGATCAGCGAGGCGCCGCGTGAAGACCTCGATCGCCTCTGTATGCCTCAGCGGCCCGCTGGCCGACAAGCTGCAATCCGCGGCGAAGGCGGGTTTTGGCGGCGTAGAGATATTCGAGAACGATCTGATCGGCGCGCCGCAGGATGCGCGCGCAATCGCGCAAATGATGCGCGACCTCGGGCTGACATGCACCATGTTCCAGCCCTTCCGGGACCTTGAAGGCATGCCCGAACCGCAGCGCAGCGCCGCCTTCGCGCGCATGGAGCGCAAGTTCGAGATCATGGACGCGCTCGATACCGATCTGGTGCTGCTGTGCTCGAACTGTTCGCCTGCTGCCTTGCCCGAACGCGAGCGCATGCTCGATGACCTGCACGAACTTGGCGAACTGGCAGCCCGCCACGGCAAGCGGATCGGTTATGAAGCGCTCGCCTGGGGCCGACACGTAAACGATTATCGCGACGCATGGTCGCTGGTTCGCGACGTCGACCACCCGGCAATCGGGCTTGTGCTCGACACTTTCCACTCGCTCGCCCGCGATGTTCCCAACAGCAGCATCGGCGATATTCGCAGCGACAAGCTGTTCTTCGTGCAACTGGCAGATGCACCGCGCCTGTCGATGGATCCGCTCAGTTGGAGCCGCCATTTCCGGGTACTTCCGGGGCAAGGCGACTGGCCCGTGGCTGAATATGTCGCTGCCATCCAGCGCACCGGCTACGATGGGTGGTTCAGCCTGGAGATCTTCAACGACCAGTTCCGCGCCGGTGCCGCCGGCCAGCTGGCGGTGGATGGCCATCGTTCGCTGCGCTTCCTCGAAGATGAAGCTACTCGCCTGCTTGGCCGCACACCGGTTCTGCCAGACCGCGTCACCACAACCAGCACCGAGTTTATCGAGTTTGCCGCCAGCCACGAGGAAGCAGAGGAGTTCGCCCGCTATTTCCGCGCGCTGGGTTTCACGCCGGTGGCAAGGCATCGCAGCAAGAATGTCACCCGCTGGAAGCAGGGCGATATCAACTTCGTGCTCAACTCCGAACCCGATGGCCACGCCCACAGCTACGACGTTGTCCACGGCGGATCGGTATGCGCCATCGGCCTGGGCGTGAGCGATACGGCGGCCGCCCTCAAGCGTGCAGAAGCGCTGGGTATCCAGCGCTTCGAGCAGGCCGTGGCGCCTGACGAATGGGATATCGCCGGCCTTCGCGGCATGGGCGGCAGCGTCCTCTACCTTGTCGATGCAGACCAAAGCGAGACTATGTGGGCGGAGGAGTTTCCTCACCAGCAGGAGGAAGAGAGCGTCCCGGCTGTTCTCACCCGCATCGACCATGTCGCCCAGACGATGCAGCAGGGCGAGTTCCTGAGCTGGCTGCTGTTCTACGTGTCGCTGTTCGACATGGACACGACCGCACAGCTGGAGATCGCCGACCCCATGGGCCTGATCTACAGCCAGGCCGTGCAGAACGCTGATCGCAGCGTGCGCTTCACGCTCAACGGATCGCTCGCCCACCAGTCGCTGTCCTCGCGCTTCATCCGCAACTACTTCGGCGCAGGTGTGCAGCACATCGCCCTGGCCACTGACGACATCTTCGAGGCATCGCAGGCTGCGAGCGAGGCTGGCCTGCCGCTGCTTGAGATCGGCCCCAACTATTACGACGATATCGAAGCGCGCTTCGGGCTGGACCCCGACCTGCTGGCGCGGCTTCGGACAGGCAACATCCTCTACGACCGCGACGAACAGGGCGAATACTTCCAGTTCTACAGCCGCGCCGTGGCCAAACGGGTGTTCTTCGAAGTGGTCCAGCGCCGCGATTACGACGCCTTCGGCGCAGCAAACGCCGCCATCCGCCTCAGCGCACAAGCCAGCCACCGCGAGCCGGAATGGATGTGAGAAAGAACCATGCGGCTAACCTCGCTCAAGCTCTTAAAATAGAGAGACGGGCATTCTCTTTTTCGGGGAAGGGGCTCGGCGCTTCCATTCGCCGATCGGCGACCTGACGCACGCGGGCAAATCGGTTCCGGCAATACACGCCAACCCGCTCGCTTCTCAATTTCTGCAGTCGGTCGGGCTGACGCCACGAGGTGACGTATTTATTGACGTGACTAGTTAGTACCATTAGGCCAAGCGGTGATCGCATTTTGGTAGTGCAATCGCAGAATCGGAATACCGATCTGTAAGCCACTATCTTGATAAGATGGATACGATAGACAGGGGCGTCATGTCGGACATGATCGCTAAGTCGGGATCGCCTTGACCACGAACACCGCCCCTTCCGGGATAAGCAAATTTGGTCCGGTCATTAAGTGCCGGAAACTGGAGAGATGGTGAAATGAGCAACATGGAAAATACTTCGCTTTCCCGGGGGGCATTGGGAAAGGCTGGCGGCATGCTATTGATAGCGGGCGCTTCCATGCTCGGATTGTTTGCCGGTGCCATGCGTGACAGCTCAGCGTCGGCGCAGGAAAGCGATCCGTCTGACGCGCAGGCGTTTGTCGAGCGGTCTTGCTCAACCTGCCATGCCTATGCGATGGCGACATCCAAGGGGCACACTCAGCGCGAATGGCTGGACATCGTGAACCGGATGATTGGCCTTGGCGCCCCGATGACGCCGCAAGAAGCGGAATATGCGGCCACCTATCTGGCAGAGACTCATCCGGCTCCCGAGGTAACGCTGAATGCTTTCCCCGTTCGAGAGGCTCCACCGCTGCGGACATTTGCCGCGCCGAAAGGCGAAAACCAGTGGCCAGCCTATGGCGGCGGCGGGGAAAACCAGAATTACTCGGAACTGGACCAGATCAACCTCGCGAATGTTTCCCGGCTTCAGCCGGCCTGGACCTATCGCTACGGGGGCGGGTCGCACCAGGAAGGTGATCAGGGGATTGATTACCGGTTCGAGGTGACCCCACTCCTGATCGGCGGGATCATGTACATCTCCACCCCGAGTTCGCCTCGGGTCGAGGGGCTGCGTGCATCGATCACTGCAATTCGCCCTGAAACGGGCGAGGTGCTGTGGAAGTATAATTCCGATCGTAACATCCATGGGCGCGGGATCGCTTACTGGCCGGGCGATGAAGACCATGCCCCACGGATCATCTTCGGCACCGAAGGCGGCTTCCTGATGGCAGTGGATGTGACGACCGGGCAACTGGCACCGGAATTTGGCCGCAACGGTGCAATCGATGCCTATGTCGGCGTCGCATCCGAAGTCGTCGGTGAGAGCCGCAGGGCAAGCTTTACCATTCCCAATCCGGTCACGATCTACAAGGATTTGATCATCACTGGTTCGCGCCCCGGCGAGTCCAATCCTCCCGGCCCTCGCGGCGATATTCGCGCCTGGGATGCCCGAACCGGCAGGTTGGTATGGACCTTCCACACCGTGCCGCAGCCGGGCGAAGCGAACTTTGACTACGCGCCTGACGAGTGGCGCGACATCAGCGGTGCGAACGTCTGGTCGACCATGGCGCTCGATGAGGAGAATGGCATTGTCTACGCCCCCTTGGGCGACCTGAACGCACGCGCACAAGGGTCAGAACTGTATTCCAACTCATTGGTTGCGCTCAATGCTGCAACGGGTGAACTCAAGTGGTTCCGGCAGATAACGCACAAGGACCTGTGGGATTGGGATATGCCGACCCCGCCGGTATTGCTTGATGTCGAGAAGGACGGAGAGACTGTCCCTGGCGTCCTGCTGACAGGCAAGCAGAGCCTTATGTTCCTGTTCAACCGTCTGACCGGGGCACCGCTCAACGGCTTTATCGAAACGCCCACCCCGCGTTCGGACGTACCGGGCACCGAAGCCTGGTCAACGCAGCCATTCCCGGAAGCGCCGGGCCCCCTGGCGCGGACAACCATGTCACGGGACGAAATTCCCGATCTGGTTCCGGGAATGAAAGAACATTGCGAGAGGATATGGGATGAGAACGACCTCTTGCCCGGCGTACTCTACAGCCTTCCAAGCTCAACCCGCGCAACGCTGAACTTCCCCAGTGCAACCGGTGGCCCCAACTGGGGCGGTGGCACCTACTCGCCAGACACCGACATGTTCTACATTAACGTTCAGAACCGCGGGACCTTCAGCTTGCCGGTAGGCAATTCGCTGGGCTGGCTTGATCGGCCCCGCAGTACCGAGGTCTTGCCGGAACCGGTACCCGATCCCTCCGCCAGCGGTGGCCGCAGAGGTTTCGGGGGGCCGCGTGTTTCGTTCTCCTTCACGACAGAGAACGGAACTGTCCTTCCGTGCACCCCGGCGCCCTGGGGCGAGTTGGTTGCGGTCAACATCGCTGATCGGGAGATCGCCTGGCGTGCGCCTCTGGGCGACTTCGA
>CAYXTJ010000023.1:0-12359 GCA_964467715.1 uncultured Sphingomonadaceae bacterium | reverse complement strand
GGACCGATCATGTCGGATGCGATCGTCGCTTTCGCACTTCCGGAAGAGGGGGAATGACGATGCGCAAGTCATCTGCAATTCTCGCCGCGCTTGGCTTGGCCTGCTCAAGCAGTGCATTCGCGCAGGATGCGCCGAGCCCTAATTCAGGGCCGCCTACCCAGGGCATTCCTGCATTCCTCCTGCAAGATCCTTGGCCAGGCATGAAACGCCTGCTGATCCTCGCAGACGTTCAAACCGGTTTTCATCATGATTCGATCAACCACGCCATCGCGGTCATCGAACAGATGGGCCGCGAGAGTGGCCAGTGGGTTTCTGTCATCAGGACCGATTCCCAAGTCGTGACCAAGGCACCGATTTCCGGCACCGGTGAACGCTATGGCGGGCGCTGGATCAATGCGCGCAACCTCGATTACTACGATGCGATCTTCTTCCTCGGCAGTGGATCGGGCACGCTTAGCGATGAACAGAAGGCCGACTTGCTGTCCTTCGTGCGGGATGACGGAAAGGGCTTCCTTGCAGGGCACGCTGCCGGAACGGCCTTTTTCGACTGGCCGGAATTCTATGAGCTGATCGGCGCGCCGATGGAAAGCGAATATCCAGTCAGCGCGATGACCGTGCTGCGCGTGGATTCCGACTTTCCCGGCGCATCAGCCTTTCCCGCAGTGTTCGATTACAACGACCAGTTCCCGATAACACCCGTCACATTCAGCAGTGACGACGTGAATGTGATCTTCGCGCTCGACCCCGACGCGATGACCGAGGAGCAGCGTGCGCGTCATCCAGACCGTGATTTCCCCATCATCTGGAGCGACAACTATGGCGACGGGAGGGTTTTCAATCTCGGCGTTGGCCATCGCGAAGAAGTGTGGGACGACCCCAAATTCCGCACCATGGTCACTGGTGCGATCAAATGGGCGCTCGGACTTGTTGACGAAACTGGCGAGCCCGTCACAGACGCAGAATAGAATGGGAAGACAATGCGTTCCCCGCAGCGGGGACGCATGTGGGCCGGGCGCCTACTGCTCAGCTTTGGGCGCGCACCAGCTCAGCACGATGTCGACAACTTCGGCGCGCCGCTTCGCCAGCGCCTCTATTGAGGTCATGTCATTTCCGAACAGGCTGATGAAGGTATACCGGTTGGAGACATAGTGGAAACCAAGAGCGCTGATCGTAAGATGCAGGCTCACAGGATCGATATCACTCCTGAAAACTCCCGATGCTATACCTTCATCCAGAATGTGCCGTAACTTCTTGATGACCAGATCGTTATCTTGCCTGAGCGTCGATAAGACTGGTTGCAGGGCACCGGCTCGATTGATGTTTTCACCCATGAGCAGCCTGACGAAAACCTCGTTGCCGCAAAAGTGATCGAAACTGCGTTCGATTAAACCCGAAAGGGCGCTAATGGGGTCCGATACGTCTCTGTCACTCTTCAATTCGGCAGAGCGATGATTGACATACGCAAGCCGGATCACTTCCTGATACAGGCCTTCCTTGTTGCCAAAGTGATAGTAAATCATGTTCTTGCTGGTTTTGGCCAATTCCGCGATACGATCTACTCGTGCGCCGGCGAGCCCTCGGTTCGAGAATTCCTTGGAAGCAACCCTCAGAATTTTTTCGCGTGAATCGCGCGGCTTCTTAACCGCTTTCCTCGAAACCATGAATGTGTTCCCTGTTGATTGAACGATTGCGGTCCTATTGCCTCGCTTCCAATTCACACTGACCTAGCAGCCAAGCATCAAAGCCTACAATGTTCTTTCGCTAGTGGCCCCCTGTTTCTCATACTTGGACGATCAGTTATCCTTATCGTACGTTTTGAGCCACAGATTGCGATAGGACACTTTCCTGTCGCCGCCACCTTCGAGCTGAATGGCTAGTCGGCCATGAGAAATGTACCTGAGCGGGTCATTATCCACGACCATCGACATGAGCTGGCCGTTCAAAAAATATGACAAGGTGTGGCCACGAGCGATGATGTGGAGCTGATTCCACTCACCCACGTTGATCGTTTCCTTGAGCTGCGCCGGCTCACCAATCATACCGATCAGGGTCGGCCTGATCTCTGGTGCGGAAGCCGCGGCAATATACATGCCGGCGCTGGCCCTGAAGGGCCGTGGCGCGGGCCCACGGCGGGGGCCTGCGCAACACTCAATCAGGGCTCCTGTCTGCTCATTGGCATAATCCAGATCTGCCTGATATCCGAACGACTCCCACTCGGAGTGTTCTTTCTCGGTCTTGCCGAGCAAATGTACCCGGAACTGAACTCCGCTGTTGGCGCCTTCACCCTCCAGCTTGATTTCGGCTTTGAACTCGAAGTCTCCCAGAACGCCGCCATCGCTTCCTGCCCAGTAAAGGTACAACGAGCGGAATCCGGCAGAGTCTGTCGCAACAATTGCGCCGTCCTCGACATGCCAGAAGTCCATCGGCCCTTCCCAGCCTGCGAGGGTTTCGCCATCGAACATCGACTGCCACCCTGCGTGATCGTCGAAATTGTAAGGCTTCGGCTCCACGTAGCGCGGCGGGCGGGTTGACGTTGCGGCAGACTGTGGCCCCGGCCCGTGTGTCTGCGCGGCCTGAGCGACAGGGAAGGGTCCGCCCATGCTCTGCGGCGCGGGTTCCGCAACCGAAACACACGAACACAGTAGACAAAAACTTAGCGCCAGGGGTTTCACAAGCAGCTCCTGAATTTCATTGCACGAGACATTACGGCCTGACGCCCGCCCTCAAGGCCAAGGGTAGACAAAGCGCTCCGTCGCCAGAATCGGGGGAGCAGGCGGCCCCGGCTGCATGACGGAGAAGGATGGAATGGCGTCCGGCACCGTGTCTTCGCTCATGAACTCGACACGGGTGCCATCGGGGTCAAACAGGTGCAGCAGCCAGTGGCGGTTGTTACCCACCGCAGTGCGCAGTGTAACATCGTCAAAGCCCCCGCGCTGTTTCATCAGCTCGCGGGCAGCGTGCATGTCGGAAATCTCGAGCGAGAAGTGATACACAGCGCCGTAGAGTTCGCGCTCGTATTGCTCCCGCGTCGCAGGGTCTTCGGGATCGAGCGGTGGATTCTTGGTCTCAAGATTGAAATCCCTGGACGGCGTTTCAATGTAATCTCCACGCGACCCCGGCAACATGCGCCCCCAGCCCAGTTTGGTGAAGAATTCCCGCGTCTCATCATCTCTAACCATGGTCGCAGCGTGCAGGAGATGCGTGGAGACGCGCTCGGGAGTGAGAAGCTGCCCGCGCAGCGAACCCTGCATCGACGTCGGCACATATTGCAGGAAGTCTATCGGATACCCGTTGGGCAACACGATGCGGAACGTCGGATTGCCGTCAGCACCGTTGGCGATTGGTCCCGGATCAAGGCCTTCCTCGGCATATAAAGCATGAAGCTCCCGCAAATCCGAAGCCTGTATGACGATGCGCGTTTGACGAACAAGCTCATCTGGCTGCAGACCGGGGTTGAGCTCTATGTACTGATCATCGTTTACCTTGAAAAAGACGGACGTGACCTGGCCCGCCTGATCCTTCAGCTCGAACGCCTTCGGCAATCCAAGGACATCACCATAGAACGTGCGCGATCTCTCCAGATCACTCACGCTCACGGAAACTTGTGCGATGCCCAGAATGGGAAGATCGAGGGCCGCCTCGGACGCCGCCTCGTCAGTCTGTCCTCCGCCGAGCGAAGCTGGCGGCGCGGGCATCTGCTCGTTCGCCGTCACACACCCTGCGGCCGTGAAGAGGAGTGCAGCCGCGATGGGAAGTCGAAAAGGCAAAAGGCTATTCATGGGAACTCTCCGGGCTAAGAGGGAAGCGGATCATCAGGCGCATGCGGACGAACAGGCAGTTCAATCCATTTCGAGCCGATGCACATCCCCAACGATGAAAATATATGAAAATGCTCCGAGCAGAGCGACACCGCCAATGAAGACCAGCGCCCATTCGAAATGACCCGTGGCGGCCACGATGAAGCCAATCACCAGCGGGGTTATGATCCCCGCCAGATTTGTGCAGAAATTGAAGACGCCGCCAGTCAGTCCGACATACTGCTTGGGCGCAACATCTGACACGAGAGTCCAGCCAAGATTGACCATGCCCTGGCCAAAGAAGGCCACCGACATGATCAGGATGACCAGCGTGTTGCTCTGCACATAATTGGCGAGGATGATCGTTGAGGCGAGCAGCAAACCGCCCACCACCGGCAGCTTGCGTCCGATATTTGCCGAACCCGTGACATGGATCAGCCTGTCAGAAATCACGCCCCCGAGCAGAACACCGACGGACGCAGCCATGTATGGCAGGACTGCGAAGACTCCAGACTGAATCCAGTCCAGGCCTCGCTCCGTCGCGAGATAGGTCGGAAACCAGGTCAGAAAGAAGACCAGCGTTACATTGCCTGCGAATTGGCCAATGGATGCACCCAGGATCTGCCGCTTTCCAAGCAGCGCACGCGTGCGGCTCCAACTGAACTTGGCCGCTGCACTGTCGGACTCGAGCCCTCCACCGGCGGCGATATAGTCCAGCTCAGCCGCATTGACACGCGCGTGCTGCGAAGGTTCGCGATACACGTAATAGAAAACTGCTGCGTAAAAGACGCCCAGTGATCCAGCTATCAGAAACAACGAACGCCAACCCCAGCTGGCTACAATCCAGAAAAGCACCGGGCTGAAGAACGCCAGCCCGGCATACATACCGACCGAATAGACGCCGTTCGCTTTCGCGCGCTCGGACTGCGGAAACCACGTGGTCAAAACCCGGCTGTTGGCCGGGAAGCAGGGTGCCTCTGCAACACCCAGGCCGAGCCTGAAGCCGAGCAAGGTGACCACGTTGGTCGCCAGACCATGCAAGAGCGTGAAGATCGACCAGAACCCAAGTGCCAGGGAGTAGGTGATCCGGGTCCCCAACTTGTCCAGAACGATTCCGCCGGGAACCTGCGCGAGTGCATAGGTCCATGAGAATGCGGAGAACACAATGCCCATGACAGCGGCCGACAGCCCAAGATCGGCCGTCAACGCCGGAGCCGCGACACCCATGATCGCCCGATCGAGATAATTGATCATTGTGGCGCCGCTGATCAGCGCCAGGATGCCCAGCCTTGCCCTCGTTCTGTTGGGGCTATCCGCTCCATCGGCCTGTGTCCTACGCATCTTTGCCCTTTCGAAGTTCGGCGATATCAGAATGCCACAGAAAGGCCGCCGCAAGATGGCCTAATCAGCATTCTTCCTTCGTCAGCATCAGTGCCAGTTCGTAGCTTTGCGACGTGGTATCGCTGCAGCCCAGCAGCGCCAAAACCTCATCGATCAGCGGCTCCAGGGTCTCGAGATCGGGCAGGTTGAAACTCTCGATGACAAGCACAAACTGGAACTGACGCTCATCCATCTCGGGGCGGAGTTCCACTTCGCGAGTGTTGGGAGAGCTATAGTCCGGGCGTGCGAGTGCAAGATGAACACCGCAAACCAAAGGCGATGTATTGAGCTCCTCCAGCAGAGGTCGGCTGGCTGCAATAAAGGCCTGCTCGTCGAAGCGCGCCGGCAGGTCTCCCCGGATCGTCCGAAGCGCGCCGCCCACACCGCGTCCGCTGGTATATTTCACCTCGCAGACAGAACGGAGGAAATTGCGGAATTTCGGAGCCATACAGCTACTCCATTCCGTTGGTTGGTTCAGGCTGCGCTGATAATCTTCTCCAAGGAAGGTATCCAATTCATCGCCTTCATAGAGAGTAAAATAGCGTTGCCGCTCGCCGTCAAACTTTACGGCCCGGCGCGATCTCTGAAACCCGCAATGGTTCAGTCGCTCAGGCATGTGCTGCTCAGAATGCCAGTGGTTGTATTCGACATCCGCCTCAGGCGTAATGTCGTGCCACATGATCACAAAAGCGTTACCCTTCAGCAAAATCCGTCTTCCACTTCAATCTGGCCGTTTCACCACAGGCAACATCGACAAGCATTTAGAACTGCATTCCATTGCACCGGCGAAGAGCGCCAAATCGCTGAGCGATCACTCCTTCAAAAAAACTCAGGCGACGTCGGGCGTGAAATATTCTCCAGCCCCTAATACAAGCCAGAATGCTCGCGACCAAAAGCCTGGGGCGAAGCCCCGCACCGCCGCCGGCGTTGTTCTGCTACGCGCAAGGCATCGCAAGAGCTATTCACGGCGGCCCGGCACTCTGGGGAGAGACAGAATGCCGGGCCAATCTTCCTGCTCCACAAACCACAGGAGGGGTTCGTGATCAGAACTGCTTCGAAACCTCGAACGTCAGGATCCGGCCGAACACATTGTGCTGGTTCAGATCCGCCGCGCTCGTGTTGGTGAGCACAATAGGCGCGTTGCGATCAAACAGGTTGCGCGCGTTCACCGTGAACCTAGTGCCGGAAAAAGCGCCGGAATCCGCTTCAGGCGAGTAGCTGAGCGTCAGGTCAAACGTTGTCCAAGCACCAATCTTCTGGTCCGGAAGCTTGGCGCCGTTCACGGTAGGCGTCTGATTGTTCAGATAACCGCCGATGTAGTTCATGGCAAAGTTGCCCAGGAACCCGCCACTTCTCAGACCGGTCGAGAAGCGTCCGCGCGAGCTGACCTGTTCGCCGATCGTATCGAGCGCACTTACAAGCGGCGTGCCCGGAAGGACGTTGCGCTTGAGATTCAGAATCTTCGTGAACAAACCGTCGAACGAGATGGTGCCAATCGGCACATCCTGTTCAAAGTTGAGCGTGAAATCGAGCCCGCTCTGCTTCACCTGACCCAGATTGCGGGTACCGGCGTCCAGAATACCAATCAGATCACAGTCGTTCGTCGTGGTCGGAATGTAATTGCCAGGCGTGCTCAGGTAAGGAAGGTAAGCCGGATTGTAGGTCGAATAGGCCGGCGTTCCCGGCTGACCGGGAGACGAGCCGTTGACACAAGTAGCGGGCTGTGGAGCGCGAATGAAGAAGGGCTCGTAGATCGCAAAATTTTCCGGGCTGGACAACGCAGCGTTGAAGTTCGGAAGCAGCAAGAGAATGCGATCTTTGTAGTTCACATTGTAATAGGTGACGCCCAGCCGCAATCCTGGAACAGCCGAAGGGGTCAAGTCCGCACCCAGAGAGTAAACAGTAGAATTCTCAGGCTCCAGCGGTGTAACGCGGAAGAGCGATACAAAAACCTGACTTGTACCGTTCGCCGGATTGGTGACCGGAACAGTGGGATCGTTGAGACCGTTGGCGAGATTGCTGCGAATACCGACGCCGAAGATGTTCGGGTTCGTATCGGACAGCGCAGGCGCGCGGAAGGACGTGCCCCATGACCCCCTAAGCCGCAGATCATCGATCGGCTCAAAGGAGAAGCCGAGCTTCGGATTGAAGGTGTCGCCAAAATCGGAGTACTTGTCGTAGCGACCGGCCGCATTGATATCTAGGTTATCCAGGACCGGGACAAACAGTTCACCAAAGACCGAATAGACGTTCCGCGAACTATCTGCAGCGCGGAAGACTTCCAGCGTGTTTGAGGGGTTCCGAGAATCCAGCGAAAGGTGGTGGTACTGCGTCCGCATGAACTCGGCACCAAGCGCAAAGCGCACATCACCGGCCGGAAGCGAAATGAGGCTACCGTCGATCTTGGGGGCAAAATCGTAGAAGTGATATCGCGACAGCTGGTCGAAGCGCCCGAAGATATCCTCAGCGCCGGCCTGCGGACCCTGAAGGTACGGATTGAACTGATTAACGGTTGCCGCGCGCGTATTTGCCTGCGGCTGGCAGGTTTCACAGCCATCAGACACGCCCGCGCCGGCCGAGACCGTAAGCTGGATATCGTCAAACAACGGAACGCGATAGTCGAGCAGCAGATTCCCTGTGTCCAGATAGTCGCCACGGTTCAGCGGACGGTCCGGATTGTTCTCGCGGAAGTTGTAAATGATGCGCTGGCTGCCGCCGAGCCCTTCAACGTAATAAGGGCTGGTGCTCGGAATGCCGACCGCAACTGCCGTAAATGCGCCATCACCTGCGCCACGCGCGTCGTTTGTACGACGCTGGTACAGCGCGGTGAGGGTAACTTCCCCGAGAGCACCCAGATCCTGTTCAGCCCGGAGCATGCCGCTGAAGCGTTCGCGCTGGGTATAGAAATCCGTGTAAACACTGGAGTCGACGAGACCAGGTTGGTTGAGCAGCGGGGTCACCTCCCCTGCCGTCGGCGTCCGCCCGTTCAGGCCCGAAGGCAAGCCGTAAACTGTGCTGCCAACGATGAGAGCGCCAACGCCGCCAGGCTGAACTGTCGTGCCCTGGAAACGGAGATCGTTCCCACCAAACGGCGTCAGGTCCTGGCGCAACTGCGGGATATCGAACTGCGTGACCTTGCTGTTCTTGGCCCACTCGAAGGCAAATACGAGCCCGCCGTCATTCCAGGTCTTGCCGGCGACGAGGCCGAGGGTACCTTCATCATAAAGGGTGTTGGTGTAGCGCGCGGTTACTTCGGCACCATCAAACGGCTTGCGCAGGATGTAGTTCACCACGCCCGCGACTGCATCGGAGCCATAGATTGCTGAAGCGCCGTCCGTAACGACCTCCACGCGCTCGATAGCCAGGAACGGGATCAGGTTGGGATCGGTGAGCTCAAGCCTGTCCTGCGGAACCGAACGATGGCCATCAAACATGATGAGGGTCGCGCCGTTCCCAAGGCCGCGCAGGTTCAGGCCCGCCGCGCGCCCACCAGTCGTCTGCAGAGTGGTGCCAAGACCCGAGCCTTGTGGCAATTCCGCAATGAGCGAACTCGCGTCGCGGATGCCAGACTGGGTAATCTCTTCCATAGTGATGTTGACCGCCGCAGACCCCACCGGAGCCACGCCGCGGATGGCCGTGCCGGTCACCACGATCACATCTTCTTCGTCGGCAGATTCCGCCTGCATCGGAACTGCGCTCGGAACAGCGTCCTGAGCATATGCCACCTGTGCAGCGAGCGTCGCCGCCGCCATCGCAATCCCGGAACCAACCAACTTCAACGAAGAGCGATACCTCATGAATTTTCCCCTCAAACTATGATACTTTTCTGCAGCACACCGACCACAGAGGCACGAAATGACAGCAAGGCAGATCACCTCGGGCGACTGACACACTCGTCAAAGACTGTCCAACCGGTGTTCGATTCCACGCCTTTGGCCATCACGCACGAAGTGGTTGATTCACTTCGATTATTGGGCACGAATCGCCCAGATGACGCGTAGATTCTTCCTCCCCCAGTCTCTTTTTGGTCCTTATCGGCTAGACCCTTGCAGGCCCTATTGCAATCAAAAATTACACCGTCTAGTCAGTATGTGATTTCACCGTCTAGTCAGTGGTTAAATGATGCGCTGGCCGGTAGGAGATTCGGCACGATCTGGCAGGCAGGCCAGGAATGCTGCACAAGCCTGAGTCATCTCAATGCATTCTTCCGAGGAGCACCCATGATCGACGACCTGTTCAGGAAGAAGACTCGCTCCAGGCGCAATTGCCTGATCGGTGCGCGCAACCTTGTCGGCGCCGCTGTTGCCTCTGGATTGCCTTTGTCACACCTTGGTGCTCAAACCCGCGCGCCGGCGCGGCAAACGCCAAATCTTGCCCTGGTGTCTCGGCATCTTCAGTGGACCTCCGCGGAGCACGGAATAGAGGTCGCCAAGCAAGCTGGTTTTCCCGGCATCGTGTGGAGCGTTCGCCGCGGAGCACACATTGTCGAGGCAAACGTTCAAAGCGAGCTGTCACGTGTCGTTCGGTTGACCCGAAACGCCGGCCTCGAAGTTCCGATGATCATTACGGGTATCTCAAACGCGAGGTCAGAGGGGGCGGAAGCCGTGCTTGCCTCGATGGCTGAACTGGGCATCAGCCTCTATCGCGCCTTCCCGCCGCGCTACGATTACAACAGGCCCTTTGACGACCAGATGTCCGACTTCCGCAGAGACCTGGAAGGGCTTGTCCGACTCAATGAAAAGTACGGAACTACAGCCGCTTTTCACACGCATGCGGGCGCAAACACAATTGGCGGTAGCGGATGGGACTTGTGGATCGCCGAACGCGGGCTGGATCCAGACTATGTCGGCCTCAACTATGACATCGGACATGTCATGGCCAAGGGCGGCGCTGGCTGGCGTGAAAGCATCAGAGCTGTTGGCCCGTACCTGCATTCGGTCTCAATCAAGGACTTCCGTTGGGAAGAGATCGAAGGAGTCGATGAAAACGAGTGGTCATGGCGGACGCGATTTGTCGTCCCTGGACAAGGCATGGTCAACTTTGTCGACTTCTTCCGTTACCTTCAGGGGATCGGCTTCACAGGCCCTCTCGAGACATATTACGAGTATATGGTCGACGTTCCGGGGCAAAGCGAGAAGATGAATATGCTCGGCACGAACTACGGCAGTTGGGAGCTCGAAATTCCGGAATCTACCTTCGTTGGATATTTGAAGCGCGATGTCGATTTTTACAATTCGGTTTGGCAGTACGCTCTGGAAAACCCATTCGCTCCCGATGTTTCGGTCGTAGATAGGGGCCGCTAAGCAACCACAACACCATGCCGTTGCAGCCAGATTTCAAAGGCTTCTTTTGGATCTTGGCCCGCCCTGCAACTTCGCATGGATCACTTGATCATTCCGGCCGACCGCTGACTCACAGAAGGTCGAAGCAGCGGACTGCCGTCCCGGTAGGGTTAGTGACTGACAGGACTTTTCGGCCAAGCCTCAAGCCGGTCGGCAGAAAATGGACGGCAGTAATCCGATCACATGGCCTCGTTCAGTTCCTTGACCTGAATGTTGCGGTATTCAACAGTCTCGGTTTCGCACTGGAGACCCAACAGGCCGCGTAGAGGCCTTACGTCTTCAGCTTGTCCAACCAAGACGCCATTGACCCAGGTGGTAATCCGCCCACCTTCGGCGCGCGCTTCGAAGCTGACCCAGTCTTTGGTAACATCCCAAACCGCCGCGTATGCCAATTCTGCGGCGCGATAGTCGAACATCGTCAGGCCCTGCGGGGCGCTGGATCCACGCATCAGAATTCCGTTCCAAGGCAACAACTTGTCTTCCATGCCGCGGGTTTCGATCTGGTTCCAGACACCCTGAATACCTTGCTGCTCCTCACTGGCACGTATGAAAAAACCGCCAACTGAAGCATTGGTCTGAAAGCGCGCCTCGTATCGCAGGATGAAATCACCATAGGCTTTCTCACTCCACAACTGGCCGCTGCAGGTTTCGGCAACGGCATCGCCATCCGCTTGCCGGCCATGGACCGCAATGGCGCCGTCGCGAACTTCGAAGCCCTTTGAATCCGGGTTTTCCAGCACCCAGCCATTCAGTGTCAGACCATCGAAGATCGGCACGAAACCTTCGTCGGACAAAGCTGGTTCGTCAAAGCCTGTGGAGCCCTCGTTGATTTCGATGTTGCGGAATTCGATGGCGCCGGTTTCCGCCTGCAGTCCGATATAGCCTTCAGCGCTCCCGCCGGCCGAAGCCGCACCGAGATAGCGTCCGTTCAAGGTAACGTGAATGGCATCACCTACCGCCTGAATCTCCAGCTGCTGCCACTCTCCGGTCTGGCCGTAGGAAAGTAGCGCAGCCTGTGTATCGAAGCTTGTAGGCCCGCCGTTGTTGCCATGCCGCAGGACCGCTCCGCCCCACCGAGCATCGCCGGGGATCGCGGGACGTCCACCCTGCCGGTTGGCCAACTGCACTTCCAGGCTGTTGTCAGGCCAGCCCGATCCATAGGTGGAGGTCGCAGGCGTCCGGACGAAGACACCACTGACCCCGACACGCCCCCAACCCGGATCCTCCGTCAGATAGCGAAAGCTTAGGCGCAGGGTGAAATCGCCATACTGCTTGCTCGATCGAAGCCACCCGCCCTCGCCCGCAATATGCAGCACACCGTCTCGCACCGTGAAGTGATCTGAATATTGCTCGTCATCGATGACCCAGGTTCCCAAGGTAGAGCCATCGAACAGTGGCACGAACCCGCCCACCGCGTGCTCATGCGCGGCTGCAGAAACAGAAATGCCACCCGACGCCAGCAGCAGCGCAGCCGGACTCAACTTCGTCATCGAAATCACTTCACGAACCTCTCGATTTTCCTCTCTTCGGCAATCAAACCATTGTTTTCAAATGATACATAATGGCAGGAATACCGGTCACGCCCCCAACGAGCTAATACGACCAAGCCAAGCCAGCCGCTTTCGCATCTATGTTGCCAGACTGGAATCTATTTGACCAGTTGGTACTATAAATCTCTTGCGGTCGGGGGTGAGCAATCATCGAATGGCGCAGCCACGTTGTAAACGGTCGGCCAAGGCTCCCTCAAACTTCACATTTACACAAAATCATCTCGGCTTCTTAGTCTGAGTAAATCGACCTTTATGTTAACGGCACTCCTGCTCTCTCTCGGCAACGTGCA
>CAYXTJ010000022.1:0-25222 GCA_964467715.1 uncultured Sphingomonadaceae bacterium | reverse complement strand
AGCTTGTCGGCATGTTTGAAGGTGGGCGAACCGGGCATGGAGATGCCGGACAAATCGCCCTTCACGTCTGCCACGAACACCGGCACGCCTTCTGCCGAAAAGCACTCGGCAAGGCCCTGCAGGGTCACCGTCTTGCCGGTGCCGGTGGCGCCTGCGATCAGCCCGTGGCGGTTCGCCCGGCCAAGATTGAGAACCTGACGCTCGCCGCCAAGGTCATTACCGATGAAAATCTCGCCCATTTCGCGTCCCGTTCCAGTACCCAAGTCCGTATGGCAGATGCTTGGCGCGTGCCGCTATTCGCGGTCAAGTCATAGACATCAGCCGATTTCAGGCTAGAGCGAGCCAAATGTCCGAGACCACGCCCTTTGTAATGCTCGATGATGCGCGCAGCGATGCGCCGCATGATGCACAGCTGTATGAAAATCCGCGGGCCATCTTCGTGGCGCACCGCCCGGCAGACGTGGAGCGCGTGCTGGCCGAAGCAGAGGCGGCGCGGATCGAAACAGGGGGCGCGCTGGCGGGCTATCTCGCTTACGAGGCGGGTCTGGCGATGGAGCCGCGGCTTGGGCCGCTGGCCGATGCCCGCAGCGGCGCGTCCGGTCCGCTCGTTTGGTTCGGCCTGTTCGACGAGGTGACCACGCTTTCCAGCGCTGATGTCCCTGCATGGCTGGAACAGCGCGGCGGCACGGGGCCAGCCAGCATCGGCCCGATGGAGCCGCAAATCTCCACCGGCGCTTACCTCCAACAGTTCGAGCGGCTGCAGGAAGCCATCCGCGCAGGCGATATCTACCAGGCGAACTACACCATGCTGATGGCCGGCGCTGCCTATGGCGAGCCGCTTGCGATTTATCGCGCCATTCGCCCGGCTGCTGCGGCAGGTTATGGCGGCGTGGTGTTCGACGGGTCGCACTGGCTGCTAAGCTTCAGCCCGGAACTGTTCTTAACCCTCCACGATGGCGAGGCCAAGGTGAAGCCGATGAAGGGTACCCGCCCGCGCGGGAGCACCGAGGCGCAGGACAAGGCCTTTGCCGATGAACTCGCCGGTTCGGTGAAGGACAAGGCCGAAAACCTGATGATCGTGGACCTGATGCGCAACGATCTCTCGCGCGTTGCCGAAGCAGGCACGGTGCGGGTGGACCGCCCCTTTGCCATCGAAAGCTATCCCACGGTGCACCAGATGGTCTCCACCGTGCGCGCCACCTTGCAGCCGGGCAAGGGCGCGATGGACATGCTGCACGCGCTGTTCCCCTGCGGATCGATCACCGGCGCGCCCAAGATCCGCGCGATGGAGCTGATCAACGAGGTCGAACGCGATGCCCGCGGCCCCTATTGCGGCGCGATCGGGCGTATAGACGGGAACGGCGATGCCGCCTTCAACGTCGCCATTCGCACCGTGCGGCTGACGCCGGGGGAGAACAACCGCCACCATGCCGTCGCCGGTGTCGGCGGAGCCATCGTGGCCGACAGCGAAGGCATGAGCGAATGGCGCGAATGCCTCGTCAAGGGCAGCTTCCTGCGCCGCGAGGCGTCGGGCGCAGACCTGATAGAGAGCATGCTGTTCGATCCCGAAAAGGGCATCCCGCTGCTGGAACTGCACCTTGAGCGGATGAAGGCGAGCGCGCTGGAACTGGGCTTTGCCTTTGACCGGCAAGAGACCCGCAACCGCATTCAGGCCTCGTGTTTCGAGCTGGAGGAAGCCGCCAAGCTGCGCATCCTCCTCGCCCGCAGCGGTGACGTGACCTTGCAGGCCGTGGTACTAGGCGATGGCGCGGTGGCGCAGCCGGTCACCTGCAAGGCGATGCCGCTGCCGGTGGTGACGGGGGACTGGCGCTTGCGGCACAAGACCACGGACCGCTCATTCTATGACATGGCGCGGCTGGCCGCGCAGGATGAAGGCGCTGCCGAGGCGATCTTCGTGCGCGATGACGGGCTGGTAACCGAAGCGAGCTATTGCAGCATCTTCGTGGAGCGCGATGGCAAGCTACTCACCCCGCCGCTGGCACTGGGCCTGCTGCCGGGCGTGCTGCGCCGCTCGCTTATCGAGGAAGGCCGCGCCGTGGAAGCGGAACTGACGCTGGATGACCTTGCAGGCGGCTTCCTGCTCGGCAATTCAGTGCGCGGATTGATGAAGGCAGTATTGGCATGAGCACGCAACTGAGCACGATGCTGGGCCGCATCGAAGCATCCCCCACCACCGCCATGACCGACCGCGCCACCGAACTGCGCGAACAGGGCCGGGACATCATCTCGCTCTCCGTGGGCGAGCCGGATTTTGCCACTCCGCCGCATGTGATCGAAGCAGCCAAGGCAGCGCTCGATGCAGGCGACACCAAATATACGCCGGTCGCCGGCACCATGGCGCTGAAGAAAGCCGCCGTGCTGCATTTCGAGCGTGACCTCGGCATCACCACCGATCCTTCGCGCATCATCGTCACATCTGGCGGCAAGCAGGCGCTGTTCGAAGCCATCGTCGCCACCGTTTCCGAAGGGGACGAGGTGATCGTGCCTTCGCCATGGTGGGTCAGCTATCCGCAGATGGTGCGCTTTGCCGGTGGCAGCGTGGTGCCGCTGCGCACCCATGCCCACCGCAATTTCCGCTTCGATCCGGGCGAGGTGGAATCGCTCATCACTCCGCGCACCAACTGGCTGATGCTCAATTCGCCGGGCAATCCCACCGGCGCGGTCTATCCGGCAGACATGCTCAAGGGCATAGGCGATGTGCTGCGCCGCCATCCGCAGGTGATGGTGCTGTCCGACGACATCTATTCGCCGCTCAACTATACCGACGGCCCCCACGCCACGCTGGCGAACCTCTGCCCGGACCTGGCAGACCGCATCTGCACCGTTTCCGGCGTTTCCAAGAGCCACGCGATGACCGGCTTCCGCATCGGCGTGGCGACTGGGCCGAAGTGGCTGATCGACGCAATGGGCAAGCTGCAAAGCAATTCCAGCGGCAATCCCGCCAGCATTAGTCAGGCTGCCGCCGTGGCCGCCTTCGAAGGCCCGCAGGATTTCCTGCAGGACTGGCGCAAGCGCTTCATCGCCAGGCGCGACATGGTGGTGGCAGGGGTCAACGCCATCCCCGGTCTTTCAACGCCTGTGCCCGATGGCGCGTTCTACTGCTTCATCGACGCGAGCGAGCACATGGCGCGCTTTGGCGGCGATGATAAAAAGCTGGCGCTGCACCTGCTCGATCACGGCGTAGCGGTAGTCGCCGCCAGTGCATTCGGCGGGAAGAACGGCTTCCGCACCTCCTTCGCTACGGAAGAAAAGGTGCTGGAAGAGGCAATCCGGCGCATTGGGGTAGCGCTTGCCTGAAGCAATCGTGCTAGGGGCCGCCCAATGAACGACCTCGAAATCCTTTACGAAGACGGCGAAGCGCTGGTGATCGACAAGCCTTCGGGCTTGCCGGTGGACGTGCCGCGCAAGGGCGGGCCGTCGCTGGAAGCGCGGCTGGACGAGCTGCAGCTGGGTTTCCAGCGCTTGCCGCAGCCGGTTCACCGGCTCGATACCGATACCAGCGGCTGCCTGCTGCTGGCGCGCAATCCCAAGGCGCTGAAGCGCTTCAACAAGGCGTTCGAGGAGAAGACCGTCTCCAAGACCTATCTCGGCGTGCTGGCGGGTATCCCGCAGGAGAAGGAAGGCACCGTCGTGCTCTCCCTGTCCAAGATCAGCAGCGCCGAAAAGGGCTGGCGAATGATCCCGGCAAAGAAGGGCAAGCCCTCCGTCACCCACTGGCGCGTGCTGGCCGAGGAAAACGGCCGTGCGCTGGTGGAATTTCGCCCTGAAACGGGCCGCACCCACCAGATACGCGTCCACGCCGCCAGCGGCATCGGCATCCCTCTCGCCGGTGATCCCGTCTATGGCGAGAAGGCCAGTTTCGCGCGCACCATGCTCCACGCCAGCGCGCTCAGCGTGCCGCGCGATGGCAAGCCCGCGATCGAGGCCCACGCGCCGATGCCGGCAGACTTTGCCGCGCTGGGCTTTGTCGCACCGGAGCCGCAGGAGGCCGAATAAGATGGGCGCTATCCTCGATCGCGCCCAATCGCTGGCCGAGGAGAGCTTCATTGCCGCATCCGGCCCCGGCGGACAGAACGTCAACAAGGTGGCGACCGCAGTGCAGCTGCGCGTCAATATCTATCGCCTGGGACTGCCTCCGCGAATCTTTGCCCGGCTGAAGGAGCTGGCCGGCAGCCGCCTCAACGCGAAGGGCGAAATCGTGATCGATGCGCGCCGCTTCCGCACGCAGGAAGCGAACCGTGCGGACGCGCGCGAGCGGCTGGCCGAGATGATCGAGGCGAGCCTCAAGGAACCGAAAAAGCGCGCAAAAACAAGGGTGAACCGCGTCGGCAAGGTCAAGCGGCTGAAGGCCAAGAAGGAACATGCCGAAAAGAAGGCCAACCGCGGCAGGGTGAGCTGGTAGGCGCAGGGCAGCGGCCCCTCGCGCCTTGACTTTTACCCGATTCTCCCCCAATGGCGCCCGTCGAAGGGCGGCGCCTAACGCGTCGCCTGTTGTATTTCGGGCCTTTCGATGGGCCTCACCAGACCTTTTGGGAATTAAGCCATGGCGAAGCCTGCAACCGTAAAAGTCCGCCTGAACTCGACCGAGTCCGGCTTCTTCTACGTCACCAAGAAGAACCCGCGCAACATCACCGAGAAGATGTCGTTCCGCAAGTACGACCCGGTGGTGAAGAAGCACGTGGAATTCAAGGAAGGCAAGATCAAGTAAGCAGGCCGCGTTCCCGCCAGGGAGCCGCAAATGCTGAACGATTGGAACCCTTTCGGTTCAGTGATAGTTCAATGCTCCACCGCCAGGACTGGAAGCATGAACATCCTTAAGACCATCTCTGCCAAAGCCATGGGCGCCGCGACTGTCGGCGCCCTTGCCGTTTGTGTGCCCGCTGCCGCCGTGCTGGCCCCCGCAGCGCCCGCCGCCGCGCAAGCGAGAGCCGGCAGCCTCCACCGCGCGGAACGTGCGCTGCGCGCCATCACCACGATGAAGGCGGACTTCACCCAGACCGACCGCAGCGGCCAGGCGCTGACCGGTGAGCTGACCATCCGCATGCCCGGCCGGATCCGCTTCGAATATTCCGAAGACGTGAACATGCTGATCGTCTCCAACGGCCGCCAGCTGGCGATTGCCGATTATGACGTGCAGCAGCTTGAGCGGTATCCGGTGAGCGACAGCCCGCTTGGCGCGCTGCTCGATTCGAACCATGACCTAAAGCAGTACGGCCGCGTGGTCTCCACCAATTCACCGAGCGTTGTCAGCATTGCCGTGTCCGATCCGGACAAGCCGGAATTTCCCGAGCTGACGCTGATCTTCGTGGAAAAGCCTTCTGCCCCGGGCGGGCTGGAACTCAGCGCATGGGTGGCGCTGGATTCGCAGAATATCCGCACCACCGTGCGCCTGTCGAACCACCGCTATGGCATGAGCATTCCTGACAGTGCCTTCCGCTATCGTGACCCGCGCGGAACGTCCCGTCGCCCGGGATAAACGGAACGGCGGCGAGCGGTTGTAATGTTGCGACAAAGCGGTGCGCTTCATTCATTCACGCGACAGGCACCTGCCCCTATATTGGAAATTGCAAGAACGGCTGGTGGACGCGGGTTTCTCCCCTGTTGCCCCTCCGCCATCAAGGCCCGCCTTGCAAAGCGTGACGAACGCAAAGAACGAACCCTCGTCCCATTTTGCCCCTGGGACGAGGGTTTTTCTTTGCCGGTGAGAATCAGGCTCCCCGCTTGCTGACTTGCGGCAGCCGCCCTAAGCACCGTGGCATGATTTCGATTACCAGCTGGAACATCAATTCCGCGCGCCTGCGCATGCCGATCGTGGCGCAATTCCTTGAGCAGGAGTCGCCCGACATCCTCTGCCTGCAGGAGATCAAGTGCCAGGAACACCAGTTCCCCTACAAGGCGTTCGAGGAGCTGGGTTACACACATTTCGCCGTGCACGGGCAGAAGGGCTATCACGGTGTCGCCACCGTCAGCCGCATCCCGATCAGCGAATTTTCCCGTCATGACTGGCAGGACAATGGCGAGGCCCGCCACGTGGGCGTGGAGCTGACGGGCGACGAGGCCGGGGCGCTGAAAGGCATGGTGCTGGAAAACGTCTATATCCCCGCCGGTGGTGACGAGCCGGACCGCGAAGTGAACGTGAAGTTCGGCCAGAAGCTCGACTTTCTGGAACGCATGACTCGCTGGGCTGACAAGGTGGACAGGCCGACCATGATCGTGGGCGACTTCAACATCGCCCCGCTGGAAAGCGATGTCTGGAACCACAAGCAGTTGCTGAAGGTCGTCAGCCATACGCCGATCGAAGTGGATACGCTGCAGCGCTTCAAGGATGCGCACGGCTGGACCGACGTGGGCCGCGAATTCATTCGCGATCCGGAACGCTATTACAGCTGGTGGAGCTACCGCGCGAAGGACTGGCGCGAGAATGATCGCGGCCGCCGACTCGACCACATGTGGGCCAGCCCCGAACTGGCCGCGCAGGCCACCGGCCACCGCGTCTTCGAGGATGCGCGCAGCTGGGAAAAGCCTTCCGACCACATCCCCATCACCACGGAATTCGCAAGCTGAGCACGCCAGCTGCCTCTTCCCCCTCGCGCAGGGTGGCGCAGGCGGTGGACGCCTTGCGCCATGGCTGGCCGATCAAGGTGGGCGAGGCATCGGTGCTGCTGCCGGTGGAAACCGCGCTGGCACCCGATGCGCGCAGCGACCGCGCGCTGATCTCCGCCGCGCGCGCCGCCACGCTGAAGCTGACCAACCAGCGCGATGCGGCAGACGGGCATCATCCGGTGCTGATCCGCGCGGCTGACCCGATCTCGCTGGAAAGCGCCTTGCCGATTGCCGATCCCGCGCTCGATCCGGTGATGCCGCTGAAAGGGCCGTTCAAGGTGGAAAGCATCGCCTGCATGGCCGAAGCCGAAGCGGCGATGGAACTGGCACGCATTGCCGGTATCCTGCCCGCCTTCCTGTTCGCGCCATCGCCGGTGGGCGAGGTGGTGACGCTGAAGGCTACCGACATTGCCCAATGGGCCGATCCCGCGAGGCTCACCATCGCCACTCGCGCGCGCCTGCCGATTGCTGCGAATGACGAGGCGGAGCTGGTCGCCTTCCGCAAGGTGGATGACATGCGCGAGCATGTGGCGCTGGTGATCGGCAAGCCGGACCACGACAAGGTGCCGCTGGTGCGCGTCCATTCCGAATGCCTGACAGGTGACATCTTCGGCAGCCTGAAATGCGATTGCGGCCCGCAGCTTGATGCAGCGCTGGCGCAGATGGCGGCAGAGGCGGCGCAAGGCGGCTGGGGCATCCTGCTCTACATGCGGCAGGAAGGGCGCGGCATCGGCATCATCAACAAGATGCGTGCCTACCGGCTGCAGGATTCAGGCTTCGACACGGTGGATGCCAATGCCCGGCTGGGCCTGCCGGTGGAAGCACGCGATTTCCCTACTGCGGCGCGGATGCTGGACCTGCTGGGCGTGAACAAGGCGCGGCTGCTCACCAACAACCCGGCCAAGGTGGAAGCGCTGGAAGCAGCAGGCGTGACCATCACCGAACGCGTGGCGCACGAACTGCCCGCCAACCCGCACAACGAACGCTACCTAGCCACCAAGCGCGACCGCGCAGGGCATTTGCTCACATGAGTTGGGCCATCCGCGAAGAGCGGCCGGGAGACGAAGCAGCAATCCGGCAGATGGTGCTGCGCGCTTTCGCTGGCCATCCCTATTCCGATGGTGATGAGGCCGATGTTATCGATCGCCTGCGGGCTGACGGCGATCTGCTGCTGTCTCTGGTGGCGGTGGAAGGCGATGCCGTGCTGGGGCAGATAACATACAGCAAGGCAATCCTGTCCAACGGCGAGGATGGCTGGATGGTCGTCGGCCCGGTGGCTGTCGATCCTTCGCGCCAGGGTGCAGGCATTGGCCGCGCGCTGATGGATGAAGGCGAGGCGCGAATGCGAGCGTTGGGCGCAAAGGGCATCACCGTGCCGGGTGATCCGCAGTTTTATGCGCGTTTCGGCTACCGGCAGCACACGCCCATCACGCTTGAAGGCGAGCTTGGCGAATATCTGCAAGTGAAGAGCTTCGGCGCGCCGATCCCCGCTGCCAGCGTCAGCTATGCTTCGGCTTTCGCGCCGGGTGGTTAGCGGATTTCGGAACGCTTGAGGTTTGCCGCGAGGCGGTTGTCCTCGATCTGCTGCACTTCGCCGGACCAGTCCGCCACGAACACGGAGTTGCGGTCCACGCCGGGCGCAAAGCGCGCGCGGTTGCCTGCGACCACGAGGCCGGAACTGGTGTAGTCCCGGCTTTCGGCAGCAACCGCGATGAAGGCAGAGTAGTTTTCCTTGTCGCGCCCTTGCACGAACCAGTTGTTGGTGATCTGGCCGCTGGCACCTGCCGGCAGGTCGATCATGTAGTTGGTGGCCTTGCCGCCCGCATCGTCAAAGCTTGAGCCGGCAATCTGCACGATCGGCGCGCGCACCTTCACATAGTGCCCGCCGCGCCCCTGTTCGAAACGGCTGTTGGTGATGCGGACCTGGCCTAGCTGACCGGTGTAGATCGAGTGCGCGCGGCCGCCGGAGCCTTCGCACGTGCCGAGGCGGGTGAAGGTGGAATGGTCGATCACCAGCGTGGCATGCCGTCGCCCGCCGTCAGTATGCCTTGCTGGCTGTCACGGAACCAGCTTTGCGCCACGGTGAGGTCCCCAGTCTCCAGCCGGATGCCCGCGCCGTTGTAATCGCGAACCCGCATGTTCTGGAACACCAGGCCAGACACTTCGGCGCCGCGCCCGCGCAGCACCAGCGCCGCCTTGCCTTCGCAAGTCACCGCATCGAACACCGCAGCGCCCGGCAGTTCGGAAAGATAGGAGATGAACCCCGCTTCCTGCACCGCGCACTGGTGATGGTTGCCCGGCGCGACCACGATGGTGCCGCGCGCATCGCCAATGGCGTTCACCGCGTCCTGCAAATTGGCAAAGCCCTGTCCCGTTTCGGCCACCGTGTAGGGTGCCTGCGCAGGCTGGGCGAGCAGCGCGGTAAGCGGGATCGCGGCCACGGCAATGGCAGCAATGGCAGAAGCAAGCCGCAAGGAAGGGCGCGACAGCGGCAGGGATGGTTCACGGGTCATGCTGGCATGACTAGCCGCGATTGGTTAACAGCCCGCAAAGCAATCAGGAAAAGGCGGGCATCACCTCGCTGCCGAACAATTGTGCGGATCGGCGCAATTGCTCCACGCTGATGTCCCCGAAGGCCATCTGCACAAGCGAATAGTTGTAGCCGCCGAATTCCACGTCCTTCAGCAGGAAATCGCGCACCTTGGCTGGCGATCCGGCGCAGGCCGATCCAGCTTCCTCCACCGCGTTCCAGTCTTTCGGGAAATTGGCCACGAAGGGATTGTTGCCGCCGCGCGTCTCCCACAGATGCACGAAGCTGGCGCGCCAGCGGGCGAAGGCCGGACGGGCGATGGCGAGCGCTTCCTCATCACTGTCTGCCACCACGATATGGCGGCCTACGCCGATCAGCGGCATTTCGGCGGGATCGCCGCCATCAGCCTCGTACGCCTGCTTGTAACCCTGCACCATGGCGCGCATCGGCTCGCCCGCCAGCAGGGTGACCATGTTGAGCCGGTCCTTGGCGCAGCGTTCCACCGATCCGGGCGAATTGGTGCCATACCACAAGGGTGGATGCGGCTGCTGCTGCACGCGCACGGTCATGGGCACATCATCGAAATTGAAGAAACGGCCCTTGTGGTTCAGCCTCTCCTGGGTGAGGCCCTTCATCACCACTTCGAAGCTTTCGGCGGAAAGTTCCTGCTGATCCGCCATGTCGACACCGTAAAAGCCCATCTCGATGGGGGAGATGCCGCGGCCATAGCCCAGTTCCAGTCGCCCGCCGGACATCGCATCGAGCATGCCGATCTCCTCGATCAGGCGCAGCGGGTGATAGAGTGGTAGCAGGTAGACCAGCGGGCCGAAACGGATCGTGCTGGTGCGCTGGGCGATGGCGGAAAGATAGATGCCGGGCGACGGCGAATGGCCCAGTGGAGTGCCGTGATGTTCAGCCACGTGATAGCGTGAGAAGCCAGCCTCCTCGAAAGCCTGCACCATTTGCAACCGCGCTTCGAAATGATCGGGCAGCGAACGCCCGCTGTCGTCCACATGGTCAAAAATACCGAACTGCATGCCTGCCCTCTCTCCTGCCGGACAGGTTATCGCACTGGCCGCGCCGGTCAATCACACCGGTATGGTTCAGCGTTTCCTGCCGCTCTTCTGCCCGCGCTTGATCGCCTGGAATTCCTTGAGGTCGACAATCTCGGCGCGGGCCAGCATCCAGCGTATCATCTGTATGCACAAGCCGACTGTCACCAGAAGGAACAGTCCGGTCAGCGCGAACAGCACCGTGTCGCCAAGTTCGCGAGAGACGACAGCAGTGAAAACGCCTGCCAGAACCAGGAATGGCAGCAACCACGCGCCCAGTCCGCGCCAGCCGGCCGCGTTGCGCGGGGTAATCTGCACCATCCAGCCGTTGCGCAGGGCGACATAGGGTTTGTCTTCGTCACACATTGTTTCAATCCTCCTTGGGTGGCCTGCCTCGCCTGGGCCGCGCGCTGATCGGCACGTCGATACCGCGCTTCTTCAGCGCCTCGCGGATGAGCATTTCCAGCTCTGCGTTCACCGAACGCAATTCGCGCGCGGCAAGGCGCTCCACCGCATCGTGGAGCGCCGGGTCGAGCCGCAGGGCAAAGGCCTTCTTTTTCGCTGCGGGCATGGCTTTACTGGTAGAGCGAGCCCGCGTTGACGACGGGGTTCACTTCGCGTTCGCCGCACAGCACCACCATCAGGTTGGAAACCATCGCAGCGCGGCGTTCATCGTCGAGATCCACGACGCCGTCGGTCTTGAGCTTGTCCAATGCCATGTCGACCATGGAGACAGCCCCCATCACCAGCTTGGTGCGCGCGGCGATCACCGCTTCGGCCTGCTGGCGGCGGAGCATGGCCCCGGCAATTTCGCTGGCATAGGCAAGGTGGGTCAGGCCCGCCTCGTCCACCACGATGCCCGCCACCGCCAGCCGCTCGTTCAGTTCGGCCTGCAGTTCAGCATTGATCACGTCCGGGCTGCCGCGCAGCGTCGTCTCGTCATTCTCGAAATCGTCATAGGGATGGCGCGCGCCCACGGTACGCAGGCCCGCCTCGATCTGGATGTTCACGAACTCGCGATAGTCATCCACATCGAACACGGCCTGCGCCGTATCGCGCACGCGCCACACCACGTTGCAGGCGATGTCGATCGGGTTGCCGCGCTTGTCGTTGATCTTGATCCGGTCCGAATGGATGTTTTGGCTGCCGACGGAAACCTTGTTGCGGCCCATCCACGGCCAGCGCCAGCGCAGACCATCCTTGCGGTCCGTCCCGCGATATTCGCCGAACAGCGTGATCACCGCGCCCTGGTTCGGCTGGATCATGTAGAAGCCGCTGGCGACCAGCAGCGCGATCAGCCCGGCAGCGAAGATGGTGCCGACGAAACCGATCTTCACCAGCTTGGACGCCCCCGGATCGGGGATTGCGGACACCAGCATCCAGACGGCAAGGGCGATGGCAGCCAGCAACACCAGCAGCATGGGATAGCCGCTGAATGTGCTTGCCGGCCCCTCGCGGCTGCGGATCATGGTTGAAACCTCTTCGGTCATGCGAATCTCTTGTCTGATATAATTATGATATCATATTTATTGAGAGAGGCGCCATTTTCAAGCAGAATCGGATTCGTGGTCTGATGTCAGTGCTGGCGAATAACGCTCAGGAAGGCTTCGCCGTGGGCTTCCAGCTTCTTCGTGCCGATGCCGGAGATGCTGCCCATCTCGTCCAGCGAAGCGGGCCGCCGCGCCGCCATCTCGCGCAAGGTGGCATCGTGGAAGATCACGTAAGGCGGCACTTCGAGTTCCTGCGCGATATCGCGGCGCAGCGCGCGCAGGGCGTCAAACAGCGGATCGCCTACCGGATTTGGCGCGGAATTGCGGCCCTTGCGACCACCGCGGCGCGCCTGGCTTTCGGGTGGCTGCGTGATCGCCACCGGCTTTTCGCCCTTCAGGATTGCCCGCGCATCGCCGCCCAGCGCCAGCCCGCCATGCTCTGTCTGCACCAGCGCGCCACTGGCCTGCAGCGCGCGGGCGAGCGGTTGCAGCAGGTGCGCGTCCTCGCCTTCGACGATGCCGAAGACAGACAGCTTGTCATGCCCGCGCTGCATCACCCGCTCGTCGCTCGCCCCGGTCAGCACCTTCTGGATATGACCGAAGCCGAAGCTCTGCCCGGTGCGATAGACGGCGGAGAGAAGCTTGCGCGCCAGTTCGGTCGCCTCCACCACTTGCGGCGGAGCGAGGCAATTGTCGCAATTGCCGCAAGTCTCTGGCGGATCCTCGCCGAAATGCCGCAGCAGCACGGCTCGGCGGCAGGTGGGCGTTTCCACCAGCGAAGCCAGCGCATCGAGCCGCTGGCGCTCGCCTTGCTGGCGCGCCTCGTCCACTTCGCCCAAACGCAGCCGGGCCTGCGCGAAATCGCCCGCGCTCCAGAACATCACCGCTTGCGCCGGATCACCGTCGCGCCCCGCTCGGCCGGTTTCCTGGTAATAGGCCTCGATCGACTTGGGGATGCCTGCATGCGCCACGAAGCGCACGTCGGGCTTGTCGATCCCCATGCCGAAAGCGATGGTGGCCACAACCACCATATCCTCGCTCGCCACGAAGGCGGACTGGTTGGCGGCACGCTTTTCTGGCGGCAGACCCGCGTGATAGGGCAGCACCGTGCGGCCCGTGGCGCTGGCCAGCCTGTCTGCTAGTTCCTCCACCTTGCGGCGGGTTGGGGCATAGATGATGCCGGGGCCGGGATGGTCCGCCATCAGCCGCTCCAGTTGACCCTGCAGGCCCTGGCGGTGGCGGATGGCATAGCGGATATTGGGCCGGTCGAACCCGGCCACGATCATGCCCTCTTCGGGAATGCCCAGCTGGTGCAGGATATCCTTGCAGGTATGCGCGTCGGCCGTGGCGGTGAGCGCAAGGCGCGGCACGCCTGCGAACCGGTCCATCAAAGGCCGCAGCTGGCGATAGTCCAGGCGGAAATCATGCCCCCATTCGGAAACGCAATGCGCTTCGTCCACCGCGAACAGGGCAATGCGGCCTTGCGACAGCAGGTCCAGGAAATGCGGCTGGCTGGCGCGCTCGGGCGCAACGTAGAGCAGGTCCAGCTCGCCGTTGCGGAAGGCATCCTGCGTCTCGCGCCAGTCCGCATCCACGCTGGTGAGCGTTGCCGCGCGAATGCCGTTGGCGCGGGCGGAACGCAGCTGGTCATGCATCAGTGCGATCAGCGGGGAGATGACCACGCAGGTGCCGTCAATCAGAGTGGCGGGCAGCTGGTAGGTGAGCGACTTGCCGGCGCCCGTTGGCATTATCGCCAGCGTGCTCTGCCCTGCCATCACACGGGCGAGCACGTCCTCCTGCACCCCGCGAAACGCCTCGAACCCGAAGACGCTGCGCAGCGCCTCATGCGCGCCTTGCAACGCGGCGGTATCGGCAGGAGCGGTGGAAGCCATGCCTGCCCGACTGCCACAGCGCAGGCCGCAGGTGAACCGGCCCGGAAGCGATTTGCCGCTTTATTCCCCCGCTGCGTGCTGTAACTTGCGCGCCAAAGCAGACCAAACCGGAGAATATGCAGATGAAGACGCTTGCCACACTTGCCCTTGCCACCACCGCCGCGCTGGCGCTGGCCGCTTGCGGTTCCACCACCGACGCATCGGAAGACGCGATTGCCGATACGGTGGAAATGCCCGCCGACCAGGCGATGGCCGATGCGCCCGAGCCGGTGGCTGACGATGCCGTGATCGCTGAAGAGGCCGCCGTTGAAGATGGCAGCGCAGAGGACGGCACGATGGATGCCATGGAAGCTGCCGAAACCGCTGAAGACATGGTTGCGGCTGACTCGGCAGAACCTGCCGAATGAGGCATGGCCTTGCCCGTCTTGGCTGGATTACGGCAGCGCCGCTGCTGCTTTCCGCTTGCGGGTCATCAGATAATGATCCCGGCCCCGGCGGAGTGAGCGTGGGCGAAGCACGGGCGCTGGACGAGGCGGCAGAAATGCTCGACCAGCAGCGCCTGCCCGCCGAAGCGCTGACCGAACCGGGGGCGGAAAGCCCCGCACCTGCCGAACCGGCTGCCGCCGAATAGGCAGTGTCACGCAAAACAAAGGGCCGGCCCTGCCATTGCAGGACCGGCCCTTGTCATAAGCTCCGATGAAGGAGCTGCCGATTACATGGCTTCGGCAGCGTCATCCATAGCTTCTTCAGCGCCTTCAACGGCTTCTTCAGCAGCTTCGCCAGCTTCTTCAGCGCCAGCTTCCATTTCGGCAGCAGCTTCATCCATGGCGCCTTCAGCTTCTTCCATGGCTTCTTCAGCCGGTGCTTCTTCTTCAGCAGCACAAGCAGCGAGGGTCAGGCCGAGAACAGCAGCCGATGCAACAGCGATAATCTTCTTCATAAAATATTCCCCTTCAAGAATTGAGGCGGCAATCGCCGCCCCGAATGAATGGGCCAGTAGCCCCTTCGGTAACCCCCTTAGCGCATTTCGCTGCGATGCAATAGGGTTATCGATAGCAACAGGGCTAACGCACCCACCAGAGAAATCAACATCACTTCGACACTGCGGCTTCCGAGCAGGGAAATTTCCTTTCCGAGGAAGGGTTTACTGGAAATTCCGCCCAGACATGCGCCTTCCACCCCCGCAATGATATTTCGCGAGACGCCACGGCTGTTTTCCACACGGCGAATAATCGAAGAAATCCAGCCGAGAATCGCCCCCAACAAGGTGACAAAAATCAGGCCCATTTTTCCTGTCCATCGAACATAACACCCTTCCAACGCTGGTTGGGGATGCAGGTTCCGGATTGGAAGCGGCGATGTTAACCCTCTTGGCGGGCCGTCAGAACACGATCAGCAGCGCCACGCCCATGGCCACGCGGTAGACCACGAAGACCATCATGGATGCCTTCTTCAGGAAGTTCATCAGGAAGGCCATGGTGGCGAAGGCGGCGATGAAGGTGAACACGCCGGTGACCAGCGCATCCCATTGCATCTGCGCCGATGCCTCTGCCAGATCGAGCACCGCCAACAGCCCCGCGCCAGCCACTGCGGGGATGGCGAGCAGGAAGGAGAAGCGCGCTGCTTCCACGCGCTTGTATCCCAGCGCGCGGGCCGCCGTCATGGTCACGCCTGATCGGCTGGTGCCGGGGATCAGCGCCATGGCCTGCGCCAGCCCGACCAGGATCGCATCGCGCAAGGTCAGGTCCTCATAGCTCTTTTCCTGCTTGCCGAAGTGGTCCGCCGCACCCAGCAGCAGGCCGTAGACGATGAGGTTGATCGCCACGAGATCCGTGAAGCGGAAGCTTTCGAGATAGCCGCCCATCTTCAGGAACAGGCCCAGCAGCACCGCCGGGATCGTGCCCACCAGCACCCACAGGAACAGCCGCTGCTGCTGCGGATCCTTGCCGATGCCGACGGTGGCAAAGCCGCCGCGGGCAAGGCCCAGCACATCGCGCCAGAAGTAGATGATGATCGCCAGCAGCGAGCCGACATGCACCGCCACATCGATCATCGGCCCCTGATCGGGCAAATCGGTGAGATAGGGGATCAGGATCAAATGTCCTGACGAGGAGATCGGCAGGAATTCGGTGATCCCCTGAACCACCGCGATCAGCAATTGCTGGAATAGGGTCATGCGCTCTCGACTGGTTCGCTCATGAAATGGGCGGGGCACCGTGCCCCGCCCGATTACTCATGAAACACACATGCTGCACTGCGAAGTCAAGCGCAACCGCGTGGAACGCCGCGATTACCAGATGGAAACGCGCTGCTCCGGCGGCAGGTAGAGCGGATCGTCCTCGGTAATGTTGAAGGCGGTGTACCATGCATCAAGGTGGCGCACGGCGTTGTTGAGGCGGAAATCGCCCGGCGGGTGCGGACTGCCGGCCACCATCTGGTTACGCAGCGCCTCGGGCCGCCAGACACCGCGCCACACCTGCGCAAAGCCGAGCAGGAAGCGCTGGTCGCCCGTCAGCCCGTCGATCACCGGGGCCTCCTCGCCATTCAGCGACAGTCGATAGGCGCGATAGGCCATCTGCAGGCCAACCACATCGCCCAGCGTCTCGCCCATGCCGCGGCCGGTGAGGCAGACCTCGCCATCCTCGATGCAATAGGCTTCGAGCAGTTCGAGCTGCTTGGCTGTCTGCTCGCGGAAACCGGCAAGGTCTTCCGGCTGCCACCAATTGCGCAGCGTACCGGTGCCGTCATAGCGCGATCCGCTGTCATCGAAGCCGTGGCCGATCTCGTGCCCGATCACTGAACCGATCGCGCCATAATTCACCGCTGCATCGGCATCGGGATTGAAGAACGGCGGCTGCAGGATCGCGGCGGGGAACACCACCTGGTTGAACGGCGGCATGTAATAGGCATTCACCTCCTGCGGCAGCATCAGCCATTGCATGCGGTCGACCGGCTCGTTCAGTTCGGACAGCGAATCGGCCTGCGCCCACGCCTGCGAGCTGATGCGGTTGGCCAGCGGCGTTCCGGCGTTGATCTCCATGCCTTCATAGGCTTCGAAGGTATCGGGATAGCCGATCTGGGTAGTGAAGGATGCCAGCTTGGCGCGCGCTTCGGCCAGTGTCTCCGGCGTCATCCAGCTGTTTTCCTGCAGGTCGGCTTCCATCGCGCGCATCAGGTTGGCGACCAGCGCATCCATCTGCGCCTTGCTTTCGGGCGGGAAGTTGCGCGCGACATAAAGTGCGCCCAGCTGCTCGCCCAGCAGGCTTTCGACATGGGCGATGGCACGCTTCCAGCGCGGGCGCTGTTCTTCGCGACCGTTCAGTTCTGCCTGGAAGAAGGCGAAGGTGGCATCGTCGATATCGCGCGGCAGCACGCTGGCATGCGACATCAGGAAGTGCGCCGCCATCCACGCCTTGAGGTTGGCAAGCGGGGTATCGGCGACCAGCTTCATCATCGCCGGCAACCCGCCGCCGATCATCGCCAGCTGTTCCTCGGTCAGCCCCAGTTCCTCGATCTCTTCTGCAGAAGGCTCGATCTGGCCTGCATTGAGCCGCTCGATTTCGCCGAAGCCGCCAGCATCGAGCATGGCGAGCGTGGGAAATTCGGGCGCGAGGGCAGCGAGTTCGGCTGGCGAGAGCGGGTTGTTGCGCAGTTCGGGAATGCGCAGGATCTGCGAATCCCATTCCAGCTCCGCCACCTTGTGTTCGAACTGGTAGACCGCCAGCGCGGCATTGGCCGGATCGGCATATCCCGCCTTGCCCATCAGGAAGGTGAGGTAGTCCATGTAGGCCGCGCGGATTTCCAGGTTCCGTTCGCTGTCCACAAGGTAATAGTCACGATCGGGCAGGCCCATGCCGCCAAATCCGACAGAGGTCAGGTGGCTGAAGGGATCGACCGGATCGATGCTCACGCCAGCCGAAACCAGCGCCGGATAGCCCGGCTCCTGCGTCAACCGCACCAGCGATTCGAGGTCAGGCGCGCTGAAGATGCTGGTGAAATAGGGATAGGCCGGAACAAGCCCCGCTGCATCGATGGCATCCTGGTCAAGGAAGGCATTGTAGGCATCCACTAACCGCCGTTCCACCGTGCCGGGCGCGGGGTTCGATGCCACCAGTTCGGCAACCAGCGCCTCGACATCCTCGATCGAATTGTCGCGCAGCACGTCGACCACGCCATAGCGTGTCAGGTCAGCCGGGATGGTATTTGCGGCCACCCATTTCGCGTTCACATAGGCGTTGAAGTCCGCCCCGGGATCGAGCGCCGGATCAATCTGCATCAGGTCCACGCCCCAATCGCCCCAGCTCATCTCCGGCGTTTCGGCCGCATCATCCTGCGCCAAGGCAGGCGCGGACACGGCAAGGGCGATGGCAGAAATGCCGGTAGCAAGTATCGTTCGGATCATGTTTGCGTCCCAGATGGCGCCCCGCAGCAGATGCGAGGCAGAAATATCGAAACCTGATGTAACGCCTTCCCTCTGCAGGTGTCGCCGTTCGTCGGTTTCAAGTGATACTTCGTCGATTAACAAGCAGATTGCGGTGCCACAAGTAGGCTTTGGCACAGGTTCTGCCCCTGCGGCGGGGCAGCGAATCAGCCCAGCGCCGCCTCGTTGAACTGCAGCGAGGCGAGGCGCGCATAAAGCCCGCCCTGGCCGATCAGCGCGGCGTGGTTGCCGTGCTCGATAATGCGGCCTTCGTCCATCACCACGATCCGGTCTGCCGCGCGGATGGTGGCGAGGCGGTGGGCAATGACGATGGTGGTGCGGTTTTCCATCAGATGGTCGAGCGCTTCCTGCACCAGCCGCTCGCTCTCTGCATCGAGCGCGCTGGTCGCTTCGTCCAGCAGTAGGATCGGCGCATCGCGCAGCAGCGCACGCGCAATCGCCACGCGCTGGCGTTGGCCACCCGAAAGGCGCGCGCCGCCTTCACCGAGATAGGTGTCGAGGCCTTCGGGCAGCGCCTTCAGGAAGGTTTCGGCATTGGCCGCGCGGGCCGCTTCCCAGATCGCGTCCTCATCCGCATCCCAGGCACCATAGCGCAGGTTGTCGCGCGCGCTGGCGGCAAACAAGGTCCCGTCCTGCGGCACCAGCGCCATGCGCTGGCGGATGGTGGCAGGATCGGCCTGCGTCAGCGGGACGCCATCCACCTTCACCGTGCCCGATTGCGGATCGTAGAACCGCTCTGCCAGCTGGAAGATGGTGGACTTGCCCGCGCCAGAGGGGCCGACGATGGCCACCGTCTCGCCCGGCTCCACCTTCAGGGTGAAACCGTCGATGGCCTTTTCATTGGGCCGCGTGGGATAGCTGAAGGTGACGTTCTCGAAAGACAGGCTGCCGCGCGGCGGCACCGGCAAGGGCACGGGCCGCGCAGGCGGAGCAATCTCCGGCTGTTCGCGCAGCAGTTCGTCGAGGCGGCTGGCCGCACCCGCGCCGCGCAGCAGCTCGCCATAAACTTCCGCCAGCGCGCCGAAGGCACCTGCAACCAGCACGCCGGTGAACACGAAAGCGGTGATCGTGCCGCCCGAAAGCGTACCGTCTGCCACCTGCAGCGCGCCGCGCCACATCACTGCGGTGATGGAGAAGAACACCAGCGCGATCACCACCGCCGTCATCACCGCGCGCAGGCGGATGCGGCGGCGGGCGGTATCGAAGGTGCTTTCCACGCTGCCCGAAAAGCGCTCCATCTCGCGCTTTTCCTGGTTGAAGCCCTGGACGATCTTCATCGCGCCCAGCACTTCGGACACGCGGCTGCCCACTTCAGCCACGCGGTCCTGGCTTTCGCGGCTGACCACGCGCAGCTTCCGCCCGATCACGAAGATCGGCACGATCACCACGGGGATCGCAATCGCCAGCAGCAGGGTGAGCGAGGGGGCGAGGTAGATGAGGTAGGCCGTGCCGCCGATGACCATGATGGCATTGCGCAGCGCAACCGAGACGGTGGTGCCCACCACGTGTTCGATCTGCGCGGTGTCGGCCGTCATGCGGCTGGAAATCTCGCCGGGGGAGTTTTCCTCGAAAAAGCCAGGCGACAGGCGCAGCAGGTTCTGCTGCACGGCAAGGCGGATATCGGCCACCACTCGCTCACCCAGAAGGCTGACGAAATAGAAGCGCAGCGCCGTGCCCAGCGCCAGCACGGTGACGATCATCAGCAGGTAACGGAACCAGCGGCCGATCTGCGACGGGTCCGCCCCTTCGGAGAACCCGCGATCCACCACCAGCTGCAAGCCGGCTGGAATCGCCAGCGTGGCAGCAGCGGTGATCGCCAGCGCGATGCTGGCTGCAACCACAAGGCCGGGATAGCGGCCTGCGGCACGCAGGATCATGCCCAGCGGGGCGAGGCTGTCTGCCTTGGGAACGTCTTGTCGGGATGCGCGGCTGGCCATAGGAAGGCTGCGCCTAGCCCATTCGATCCCACTATTGAAGCGGGCAGGAACAGGAATTTTCCGGCCTGTTGCGAAAATCGGGGCACAATACCCCTTTTGCTGCATTGCAACATGGCCTATCTATGGCAGCAAGGGCCGGTTAGAAGCGGCCGAAACGTCGCAACCGGACCAGCAGCGCAGCGCAAGAATTGCCGCCGGGCCCGCCGAAACAGGGGAACCGCATGCTCTATTCTGCATATGAGATGCACCGATCGATGATGACCGCCGCCAGCAACTGGGCGGCCGTCACCGCACAGGTGTGGAGCAACCCGGCCCTGCCCATCGGCTATTTCGGCATGGGCCCTGCCATCGCCAGCGCGCTCAAGGTCTTTGCCCATGTCTATGAAGATCGTGGCAAGCCCGCCTTCAACATCGACAGCGTGGACGTGGACGGCAAGAGCTGGCCGGTCGCCGAGGAGGTGGTGCTGCACAAGCCCTTCGGCGCGCTGCGGCATTTCAAGCGCAAGGGGCTGCCCAAGGATGCGCCCAAGCTGCTGGTCGTCGCCCCGATGAGCGGACACTATGCCACGCTGCTGCGCGGCACCGTGGCACGCATGGTGGAAAATCAGGACGTGTGGATCACGGACTGGGCTGACGCGAAGAACGTGCCCACGTCAGCCGGCAATTTCGACCTCGACGATTACATCGATTACCTGATCGAGTTCCTGCAGTTCCTCGGCCCCAAGACGCACATGCTGGCGGTGTGCCAGCCGTCTGTCCCGGCTTTTGCCGCCGCCGCCGTGATGGGCGCGGACAAGGATCCGTGCCATCCCGCCTCGCTCACCATGATGGGCGGGCCGATCGATACCCGCGCCAGCCCCACCAGCGTGAACGACGTGGCGATGGAAAAGCCGCTGAGCTGGTTCCAGAACAACGTGATCGCCACCGTGCCGCTCAACTATCCCGGCGCGGGCCGCAAGGTCTATCCCGGCTTCCTGCAGCTGGCGGGCTTCATCTCGATGAACCTCGAAACCCACATGATGAGCCATTACGAGATGTACAAGCATCTCACCGTGGGCGACCAGGACAGCGCGGACGCGACCAAGAAGTTCTATGACGAATATCTCTCGGTCTGCGACATGACTGCGGAGTTCTACCTCCAGACCATCGCGCATGTGTTTCAGGAACACTCGCTGCCCAAGGGCACCTTCAACCATCGCGGCAAGCTGATCGATCCGGATGCGATTCGCGATACCGCGTTGCTGGCCATCGAAGGCGAGCGCGACGATATCTCCGGCATCGGCCAGACCCGCGCCGCGCTGGACCTTGTGCCGCACCTGCCGGAATCGAAGAAGAAGTATCACCTCGCCCGCGAAGTGGGGCATTACGGCATCTTCAACGGCAGCAAGTGGAGCAGCCGCATAGCACCGGTGGTGGAGGAATGGATGCGCGCCCACAACGGGTGAGCAGCGCGCTCTAACCTTCCTGCGGCGGAAGATGCGTCTTCGGCCCGCTTTTCCAGAACAGGCGCCGGAGCACCCGCCGCGCCCAGATCAGGCCCCAGACGCACAGGCCCAGCACCACCAGCGCGATGGCGCCTGCGGCCCACGGATATTCGTAAGCCAGCCACAACAGGCCGATGGTCGCCACATCCTCCACGGTGGAGACAGCGGCATTGCTGACCGGTTCGGGACTGGTGTTGACCACCGCGCGGGCACTAGCCTCGCCGCATCCTTCTCGCTGCCGCTGGGCTGTTCGCAGCAGGCTGCCGCGCCCGCCCCGGCGGAAGAGGAAGAACCTGCACCTGCGCCGAACATCCCTGCCGCTTACGATCCGGCTGGCGAAATCGAAGCCGAGGATGCCATCGATGAAGTGGACGAAGACGAGGGCGAGTTCGGCTCGCTGCTCGGCATGGGCAATCCGTTCCGCCGGGGAGCCGAGGAATTCGTCCGCATCGAGGACGAGCCCGAGGCCGCCGACGGCGAGATCGAACCCGCCGTGATCTTCCCCAGCGCCCAGCGTGCCATTGACCGTCCGGCGGAAAGCCCGAACGCTTCTGCCCTGCCCGAACCGCAGATGGACGGCGAAGAGAACGAGCGCGCGCTGCGCGAGGCCCTGCTCAACCTGCAGCGGATGCGCGGGGCAGGCTGACACCGCACTTCGTCCGTATCATGACATTGCAAGCCACCGGAATCCCCCGATTCCTGGGGCGTTTTGCTTAAATTGCAATATCTGCAACCTTGCAAAACTGGTTTCCTGTCTTCATGGGGAGTTTTCGCGACATTTTCGTGCATTTCCCATGCCGGGTGAGTCGCGTTTCGCTGCCCGCTTCTCGCCGGTGTCGAAGCGCGCTCTGGTGATCGGCCTGAGACAGGATAGATAGAGTTGACTGAACTACCAGCCCCGCAGGGCCTTTACGATCCGCGCAATGAACATGATAACTGTGGTGTTGGTTTTGTCGCCAATATCAAAGGTGTTAAATCGCATGCGATTGTAAGCCAGGCGCTGCAGATTCTGGAAAATATCGACCATCGCGGCGCCGTGGGTGCAGACCCGCTGCTGGGCGATGGTGCCGGCCTGCTGATGCAGATCCCGGACAAGCTCTATCGCAAATGGGCCGATGCCAAGGGCCTGGCCCTGCCGCCCGCAGGCGATTACGCCGTGGCCATGTGCTTCATGCCGCAGGACGACGAAGCGCGCGAATTCATCACCGGCCAGTTCGAAAAGTTCATCAAGAAGGAAGGCCAGCAGCTGATCGGCTGGCGCGACGTGCCGACGAACCTCGAAGGTCTGGGCAAGGCCGTGCTCGATTCCATGCCGGTGATCCGCCAGTGCTTCATCGCCCGCGGCGAAACCTGCGAGGATCAGGATGCGTTCGAGCGCAAGCTGATCGTCATCCGCAAGCAGACGCAGAACCCGCTGAAGGAACTGGCCGTCAAGCATGACATGCCCGGCCTGCTGAATCTGTACATGCCCAGCTTCTCCAGCCGCACGGTGGTCTACAAGGGCCTGCTGCTCGCGCATCAGGTGAAGAGCTTTTATGACGACCTGCGCGATCCCGATTGCGAAAGCGCCTTGGGCCTCGTCCACCAGCGTTTCTCCACCAACACCTTCCCCAGCTGGCGTTTGGCACAGCCGTTCCGCCTGATCGCCCACAATGGTGAGATCAACACGGTTCGCGGCAATGTGAACTGGATGAACGCGCGCCGCCGCACCATGGAAAGCGACCTGCTGGGCGCGGACCTCGACAAGCTGTGGCCGATCGTGCCGCATGGCCAGTCGGACACCGCCTGCCTCGACAACGCGCTGGAACTGCTGCTGCTCGGCGGTTTCTCTCTCAGCCACGCCATGATGATGCTGATCCCGGAAGCATGGGCCCGCGATCCGCTGATCGATCCGGCGCGCAAGGCGTTCTACGAATATCATGCCGCACTGATGGAACCGTGGGACGGCCCGGCAGCCGTGGCCTTTACCGATGGCCGCCAGATCGCCGCCACGCTGGACCGCAACGGCCTGCGCCCGGCGCGCTGGCTGGTGACCAAGGACGATACCGTTTGCATGGCTTCCGAAAGCGGCGTGCTGCCGTTCAAGGAAGAAGACATCATCCGGAAGTGGCGCCTGCAGCCCGGCAAGATGCTGCTGATCGACCTCGAGGAAGGCCGCATCATCGAGGACGAGGAACTGAAGGCAGACCTCGCCGCTGCGCACCCTTATGAAAAGTGGCTGAAGCAGGCCCAGTACAAGCTGAAGGATCTCGACGCGATCGAGACCGATGCCGAAGCCGTGCAGGCAACCGAGGAGACGCTGCTCGATCGCCAGCAGGCCTTTGGCTACACGCAGGAAGATATCGGCAAATTCCTCGAACCGATGGCCGCCAATGCGGATGATCCCATCGGCTCGATGGGCACCGACACGCCGATTGCCGTGCTCTCGCAGCGCAGCCGCCTGCTGTACGACTATTTCAAGCAGAACTTCGCCCAGGTCACCAACCCGCCGATCGACCCGATCCGCGAGGAACTGGTGATGAGCCTGCTGTCGATGATCGGCCCGCGCCCCAACCTGCTGGGCCGCGATGCCGGCCTGCACAAGCGCCTCGAGGTTGACCAGCCGATCCTGACCAACACCGACGTGGAGAAGATCCGCTCGGTCGAGGCATCGCTGGACGGTGCCTTCCGCACCGAGACGATCGACATCACCTGGGACGCCGAATCCGGCGCCGATGGCCTGGAAATGGCGATCAAGGAAATGTGCTGGACTGCCACCGAAGCGGTGCTGCAGGACAAGAACATCCTGATCCTGTCTGACCGGGCAGCTTCGGCAGACCGCATTCCCATGCCTGCCCTGCTGGCAACGGCTGCGGTGCACCACCACCTGGTGCGCCAGGGCCTGCGCATGCAGACTGGCCTCGTCGTGGAAACCGGCGAAGCGCGCGAAGTGCACCACTTCTGCGCGCTGGCGGGTTACGGCGCGGAAGCGATCAACCCCTACCTCGCCTTCGAGACGCTGGAAGCGATCCGCGTCGAGAAGTATCCGGAGATGACCGAGGAACAGGTCCAGAAGAACTACATCAAGGCTGTCGGCAAGGGCATCCAGAAGGTCATGTCCAAGATGGGCATCTCGACCTACCAGTCCTATTGCGGCGCGCAGATCTTCGATGCCGTGGGCCTGTCGTCCGACTTCATCGAGAAGTATTTCACCGGCACTGCCACCACCATCGAAGGCATCGGCCTGAAGGAAGTGGCGGAAGAAACCGTGCGCCGCCATGCTGCTGCGTTCGGTGACAATCCGATCTACCGGAACATGCTCGATGTCGGCGGTATCTACCAGTATCGCCTGCGCGGCGAGGAACATGCATGGACCCCGGCGAACATCGCGTCGCTGCAGCACGCCGTGCGTGGCAACAAGTACGAGAACTATCAGGAATTCGCCGCCAGCCTGAACGATCAGGCAGAGCGGATGCTGACGATCCGCGGGCTGATGGAACTGAAGCCGGCTGACAAGCCGCTCGACATCTCCGAAGTCGAACCGGCCGAGGAAATCGTCAAGCGCTTCGCTACCGGTGCGATGAGTTATGGCTCGATCAGCTGGGAAGCGCACACCACGCTGGCGCTGGCCATGAACCGCATCGGCGGCAAGTCGAACACCGGCGAAGGCGGCGAGGACCCCAAGCGCTTCGTGCCGCTGAAAAACGGCGATTCGATGCGTTCGTCGATCAAGCAGGTGGCATCGGGCCGCTTCGGCGTCACGAGCGAATACCTCGTCAACGCCGACGACATC
>CAYXTJ010000021.1:4012-26423 GCA_964467715.1 uncultured Sphingomonadaceae bacterium | reverse complement strand
GTGGATGGCAACATCATCACCAGCCGCAACCCGGATGACATTCCCGCCTTCTCCAATGCGCTGATCGAAGCGCTGGAAAAGCAGCTGGACGTGCCCGAAGCGGCCTGATCCCGCACAGTTTCTGCCTGCCCGAACCCCTCGGGGCAGGACACAGCGAGAGGCCTCGTCACCCAGCTGGTGGCGGGGCCTTTTTGCTCTCATGAGCAGGCCTGCTTGACAATGTTACACTGTAACATCATGCTCCGGTCACTTTGAGAGGGAGGCTGGAATGGCCCGGAAGACACTGATTATCGGAGCATTGGCGCTCGCGCTAGCCGGTTGTGGCAGCGACAACGGCAGCCAGGGATTGGCAGCCCCCGAAGCCCCGTCGAACGACTTCGGCTTCATGGAAGCGCAGGAAGAAGGCATCAGCATCATGCCGCCCAGTGCTCCGGAGCCGGTTGTCGAGCGCGTCACCACGCTGGATATCGAGGAGCCTGCAGAAGCCGGCATGGGCGAGGCGGCGAACGAGCAGATGCCGCAGGGCATGCCGCAGATCGCCTGTAGCTATGACTATGGCTTCCGCGTGGATACCGACAAGCTCAGCGCCCTCCAGCAGCAGCACGCGGACTTGTGCGTGTCCAAGGGCGCGAATGTCTGCCGCATCATCTCGATGAACCAGTCCGGCTCGTCAGGCGATTATGGCTATGGCCGGCTGCATATCGAAGTTGTGGCAGACCAGGCACGCGATTTCGGCAAGGAACTCGCCGCAGTAGCAGAAGGCGCTGGCGGCGAGCAGATTTCCACCAGCATCACTGGCGAGGACCTGTCCAAGCAGATCGTCGACACCGAAGCCCGCTTGCGCGCCCGCACGCTGCTGCGCGACCGGCTGATGGAGGTGCTGCGCAGCCGCAACGGCACCGTGGCCGAACTGGTCGAGGCGGAGCGCGGCGTGGCGCAGGTGAACGAGGAGATCGATCAGGCCCGCAGCTGGCTATCCGAAATGCGCGGCCGCGTGGCCTTCAGCGATGTCGTGATAAGTTACGAAACCGGCACCCGCAATTCAGGCGGTTTCTGGGAACCGATTGCCTGGGCTTTCAGCTCTGCCGGCAGTGCCATCGGACAGGCGATCGGCGCGATCATCATGATCTTCGCCACGCTGCTGCCCTGGGTGCTTGTGATCGGCGGCGGCATCTGGGCATGGCGCAGCGCGGGCCTGCCCTTCTGGAAGCGCCATAAGAACAACAGGTTTGCCGACGCGGTTCCTGCTGACGAAGCTAGCAAGGAGGGTTCGCCCTAGCTAAAGCGTCGCCCCGTGCTTGACACGGGGCAACGCTACCTTTGGCTCGGCGTTACACCGGAAAAGCCTTGGCCCGGATCAAGTCCGGGCCGACGACAAAGGGTCAATACCCCTGCATATCGTGGCTCTCGCGCGGGATGGTGATTTCCATCCCGTCGAGGTCATCGGTCAACAGGAGCTGGCACGAAAGGCGGCTGGTGGCGTGGAGGTCTGCTGCAAGGTCGAGCATGTCTTCCTCGTCCTCGCTCGCGGCGGGCAGCTTGGCGTACCAGTCCTTCGCCACGATCACGTGACAGGTGGAACAGGCCATCTGGCCCTCGCATGTCCCTTCCAGCGGCATACCGGCATTTTGCGCCACTTCCAGCAAGCGGTCGCCCGCCTTGGCTTCGGCTTCCACCTTGTCTCCGGCGCGCGTGATGAATGTGACTTTGATCGGATTTACCCCTGGCTGTCTGCTGCTGACATAATCGCCTGCGCAGCCGCTTCAAGATCATCCATCGTCGTATAGCGGCCAAAACCGATCCGGATGGAGCTTTTCGCTTGCGCATCGCGGAGCCCGATGGCGCGCAGCACGTGGCTGGGCCTGCCGGAACCGCTGGCGCAGGCGCTGCCTGCCGAGAACATCACAGTGCGGCACTCGCTCATCAGCCGCGCCACATCGAGTCCCTCGCGGCGGATATTGAGGTTGCCGTGCCAGCGCGCCGTGGTGCTGCCGTTGATCGTCCAGCCGTCGAACAGTTCGAGCGCGCGGTTCCACAAGGCTTCGACATGGGCGGCATCGTCCTCCATCCGCTCTGCCGCCAGCTTTGCTGCCGCGCCGAACCCGGCGATCAGCGCGGGGCTGAGCGTGCCGGACCTGAGGCCCTGCTCCTGCCCGCCTCCGGTGATGATGGGCGCAAGCTCGATCCCGTCGCGCACCCACAGCGCGCCCACGCCCTTGGGGCCGTGCAGCTTGTGTGCGGAGATGGCGATCATGTCGGCGCTGGCCACCTCCTGCTTGCCGAAGGCCTGCACCACGTCGCACAGATAGAGCGCGTTCGCGGCCTTGGCCTTGCGGTGCCAGTCGAGCGTGGGCTGAACGGTGCCGATCTCGTTGTTCACCTGCATCACGCAGACCAGCGAGACATTATCGGGCAGGTCCTGGCTCGGGTTGCACTGCCCGTCTGCCGCCACGTTCAGCACATGCGCGCGGCCCAGCGCCTCGGCAGTATCGAGTACAGCGGCATGTTCGATTGCCGAGACCGAAATGCTCCCCTCGCCCGGAGCGCCGCGCATCGCGAGATTGATCGCCTCGGTCGCGCTGCCGGTGAAGATCACCGTGCCGCCCGGCGGGCACAGGGCTGCGACATACTCGCGCGCTGCATCAATGGCCGCAGCTGCCTGCCTGCCCATACGGTGCGGCGAATGCGGGTTGCCGAAGCCGGTGCCTTCCGGCCCGTCCAGCCAGCGCAGCATGGCCTCGCGAGCCTCGGGCGCGAGCGGGGTCGTGGCCTGGCAGTCGAGATAGATCACAGCAATGCTCTCCACACCTCGGCAAAGGCATCAAGGTCGGCCTGCGTGGTGTTCCATCCCATCGACACGCGGATCACGCGCGCAGCCAGATCATCATCCAGCCCCATCGCCTTGAGCACATGGCTGGTCTTCATCGTGCCGCTGGAGCAGGCGCTGCCCTGCGAAACGGCAAAGCCTGCCATGTCGAGCCGCATGACCTGTGCAGATGCCGACATGGCGGGCATGGCCAGTGCTGCGATATGGCTTGTAGGATCGGACAGTATGTTTCCCAGCCACACGCCGCCGGCATCGCGAACCGCCTGTGCCAGCGGGTCGAAGCTGGCCGCGGTGTAGCTCTCGCCAGCCGCCTCCAGCGCCGCTGCCATGCCAAGGACAGCAGGCAGGTTTTCCGTGCCGCGACGGTATCCACGCTCATGCCCGCCAACCGGTTCCAGCAGCGCATAATCGCTCAGCAACAGCGCGCCGATGCCAATCGGCCCGCCGAACTTGTGGGCTGAGACAATCGCCATGTCGCACGGCGGCAGCGGCATCTTGCCCGCCCCTTGCGCGCAATCGGCCAGCAGCAGACCGCCCGCCGCTCGCACGACTTCTGCAATGGCAGCGAGGTCCTGCCGGTTGCCAGTTTCGGAATTGACCTGTTGCACCGCCACCAGCGGCACTTCGCGCTGCACGGCTTCTGCAAGGACGTCCATGTCGAGCGCGCCATCGGGCCGCACCGGCAGGCGCTCCGCATCGGGCACTGTGCCCAAGATGCAATCATGCTCCACCGCGCTCACCAGCCGCGCCCCGGCCTTTGCGCGGGTCAGGGCCAGTGCGGCCGCCTCGCTCGCGCCGCTGGTGAAGATCACCTCGCCATCCCAGCCGAGCGCCGCCTTCACCCGCGCGCGCGCATCCTCCAGCGCGGAGCGGGCCTTGCGCCCCTCGGCGTGGGGAGAAGACGGATTGGCCCAGATCGCGAACCCTTCATCCATCGCCGCCTTCGCCTCCGGGCGCAGCGGCGTGGTGGCGGCGTGGTCAAGGTAAATGCGCTGCTTAATGGGACGGCTCATCGAATAATTGCGAAATCGAACTCTTTTCCTATATAGCCCCGGACTTCCGCCGCGCCACCCGCGTGGCTTGCCTTCATTCAAAGAACCGAGCTCAAACGCCATGCCTCACGTGATTTTCCCCGGCCCCGAAGGACGACTGGAAGGCCGCTTCTCTCCCGGACCGCGCCCGCGTGCGCCCGTGGCCATGATCCTGCACCCGCATTCGCAGGGCGGCGGCACCATGAACGATCGCATCGTGCAGATGCTCTACAAGAACTTCGTGGACCGCGGATTCGCCACGCTGCGCTTCAATTTCCGCGGCGTGGGCAAGAGCCAGGGCAGCTTTGACAACGGCATTGGCGAACTGTCCGATGCGGCCGCCGCGCTCGACTGGGTGCAGTCGATCCACCCCGAAGCGCAGACCACCTGGGTTGGCGGTGTCTCCTTCGGCGCGCTGATCGGCATGCAGCTGCTGATGCGCCGCCCCGAAATCCGCGGCTTCATCTCCATTGCCCCGCCGGCGAACCTCTATGACTTCAACTTCCTGGCTCCCTGCCCCGCATCGGGCATCTTCATCCAGGGCACGTCGGACACGGTGGTGCAGCCCAACAGCGTGCAGAAGCTGGTCGACAAGTTGCGCACGCAGAAGCACATCACCATCCATCACGACGAGATTCCGCGCGCCAACCACTTCTTCGAGAACGAGATGGCGGAGCTGAAGGGCTCAGTGGACAATTACCTGGACTTCCGCCTGGACCCGTCCTGCCCGATCACCTGATCGGCGCCTAAATTCCTGACCCCAAATGAAAAACAGGCGACCTCCGCCTGCCCAAAGCCATGTCTAAAATCAGGCTTGTCTCAAATTGTATCGTTATGTAATGTTACATTATCACACACAGGAGGCAGCCGCCGAGGCGGAGAACAAGACATCCTGGCAGTTGGGAAAAGGAGAAGCTGAATGGCCTATACCGACACGGGGCATACCCACAAGAAACTGGCCGGGGCCACCGGCGTGGCGCTGGTTCACATCGCCCTCGCCTTTGGCCTGGCTGCCGGGCTGACCATCACCTATGTCGCGCCGCCGGAAGATCCGGGGCTCAAAGGCGGAACGGTCTACGTCCAGCTGCCGCCGCCCCCACCGCCGGTGGATCGCGTCGAGCCGGACGACACGGTAACGCCGCAACCGGTGGATCAGTACATCCCGCCGGCCTCGCCGCCGGTGGATTTCGATTTCAAGCGCAGCGATCCGGTGCAGCTGGCCGATCTCGATATCCCGATTCGCCCTCTCGATAGAGTGGGCACGGACATGTTGGGAAGTGGAAATATAACCGATCCGGTACAGCCGATATACAGGCCCACCGATCCGGTGCCGACCAATGGCCCGCAAGGCTGGGTCAGCACCAACGACTATCCCCGCCGCGCCTTGACGCGTGGCTGGGAGGGTGACCTCACCTATGCGCTGGATGTCGGCGCGAACGGCCGGGTGCAGCAGTGCCGCATCACCAGTTCGACCGGTTACGACATCCTCGACCGCACGACCTGCGACGTGATCGAGCGGCGCGCCCGGTTCGAACCGGCCACCGATTCCAGCGGCAACGCGGTGTTCGGCACCTTCCGCGGCAAGGTCAGCTGGCTGATCCCGGAAGACTGATCACGGAAAGACCGGGCGCGCGCCTTCCGGCAGCTGGGGGTCGCAGAACTCCCCGCAGCGAGGGGGATCTCAGTTGTCGGGGGCGGTGTCGGACGCAGCATCGGCACCGACTTCGCTGCTGTCCGGCACCGGCTCGGGGCCAACCCAGATCAGCACATTCCCGAGCATTAGGAAGGACAGCACCGCCATCAGCAACGCCTGCCGGTTCGCCCCCTGCTTGCGCCACAGGTAAAATGAACCCGCAAGCAGGGCAAAGGCCGCCAACACGGTGATGGAAAGGATAAGATCGCTCATGGTGGAGCGCTTGTAGCGCCAAGATGTATCACGCACCAGCACGGGAAGACATCCGGCGGCGAACCCGGACGATAACGCCATCAGGAATATGGCAGATCGCGCGACCGGCACGGCACCGGGATGGTGCGCGGGCGGGTGTGCGGTGGCCTTTGCCTGTGTGTACGAACGGCGGGATGGGCGCGCGTGCCACCGCGCTGGAATTGGTCCCGCCGGGCCTTTGGTATCCGGCTCGGGGCCAAGGCGTGAAGGCAGGCTCGCAAGGCCCCGCACACCTTTCGCGGCTGATTACGCCGCGCCGATGGCCGTCCGGTCCACCGCCCGAGAGCCTGCCTTCGTGAACGGACAGGTTGGAGCGATGATAGCGGGCGAACACATCCCCGAGCCACTTCCGGTATGCAGCATGCTGTCCTGGAGAGGGTCTGTCGCCCCCGCCCTGGCTCACACCGCGCCGGTCGCGATGGGCGGGCTGCCCCGATGGAGCGACCCGCCGTATGGAAGAGGAACAAGCCGGCCTTGCCCGCCCCCGATCCGTTGCCGTTCCGGCTGGAACGACGTCGGCTCACTTAACCGATATGGTTCTTTTTGGCAAGGCGCATAACCATCGGGCCATGCACGGGGGCACTTCACTTCTTGCCGAAGAAGCCCTTTGCCATATCTGCAATGTCATCCAGCGGATTGCCGTCACCGTCACGGTCGAGCATGTCGAGCAGGCCCTTCGCCTGCGGATGGTTCTCCAGCATGGATGCAAAATGCGTCAGCGAGCCTTCGCCGCCGATCTGTTCGACAATGGTGGACAACACCGAGGTGTCGAGCCCGGTCTGCGCGGAAGCGAGTTCAACCGTATCACCCTGCATCTGGTGCGAACGGCCCAGTGCCGCCACGGCCTTTTCCGCCATGCTGGGCGAAATACCCACCTTTTCAGCCAGATTCACCACATCATCCGGTGCGCAGCCAATACCTTTGAGGACTTAATCAAGAATGCTCATTTGCTGTCTCCCATTACTACCGACTCAATGGCTAGAGGTGACCACGTCGCATGTCTTTGGCGCAAGTCAAAAGAAAGGGGCGGCAGCCGAAACCGGCCCGCCCCTTCCTTATCGCCCGAATGGGTAAGCGGGATTACGCGCTCTGCAGCGCGGCCTGCTTCACGCCGTCGTCCACATAGGCCTTGAACTGTTCGAAATTGTTCACGAACAGCTGCACGAGGTGCTGCGCCATCGCGTCATAGGCTTCCTTGTCAGCCCAGGTCGCACGCGGATCGAGGATCGTCTGGTCGATGCCCTGTTCTTCCAGCGCGGGCACGAATACCGGCACGTCAAAGCCGAAGTTCGGATCCTTGCGGAATTCCACATTGTCCATCTTGCCGTCGAGCGCAGCGTTGAGCAGCGCGCGGGTGGCCTTCAGCGGCATGCGGTTGCCGACACCATACTTCCCGCCGGTCCAGCCGGTGTTGAACAGCCAGCACTGGGCATTGCCTTCGGCGATGCGCTTCTTGAGCAGATTGCCATAGACGCTGGGGTGGCGCGGCATGAAGGCGGCACCAAAGCAGGTGGAGAATGTGGCTTCCGGCTCGGTCACGCCGATTTCGGTACCGGCCACCTTGGCGGTGTAGCCCGACAGGAAGTGATACATCGCCTGTTCCGGCGTCAGGCGCGAGATCGGCGGCATCACGCCGAACGCGTCAGCGGTGAGCATGACAACATTCGAGGGCACCGGGCCGAGGTTCTTCTCGCACGTGTTCGGGATGAACTCGATCGGATAGGCGCCGCGGGTGTTCTCGGTCTTGCTGGTATCGGTGAAGTCGATCTCGCGCGTATCCTCGTCCATGGCGACATTCTCGAGGATGGTGCCGAACATGCGGGTGGTAGCGTAGATTTCCGGCTCACCTTCTGCCGAAAGATCGATCACCTTGGCATAGCAGCCGCCTTCGAAGTTGAAGACTGCCGAATCCGACCAGCCATGCTCGTCATCGCCGATCAGAGTGCGGCTGGCATCAGCCGAAAGCGTGGTCTTGCCGGTGCCCGACAGGCCGAAGAAGATCGCCGTCTTGCCGTCAGCGCCGATATTGGCGGAACAGTGCATCGGCATCACGCCCTGTTCGGGCAGCAGGTAGTTCAGCAGGCCGAACACGCCCTTCTTCATTTCGCCCGAATATTCGGTGTTGCCGATCAGGATCAGTTTTTCGGTGAAGTTCACCGCGATCACGGTGTCGCTGCGGCAGCCGTGGCGTTCCGGATCAGCCTTGAAGCTGGGCAGGTTGATGATGGTGTATTCGGGGGCGAAGTTTGCCAGTTCGGCATCCGTCGGGCGAACCAGCAGCGTGCGCACGAACAGCGAGTGCCAAGCCATCTGGGTGATGACGCGGACATTGACGCGATATTCCGGCTGCGAACCGCCGAACAGGTCTGCCACGTAAAGCTCTTCCTGGCCCTTCAGCTCGGCCATGAAGTCCGCCTTCAGATTGGCGAAGTGTTCTGGGCTCATCGGCTGGTTGATGGCGCCCCAGTTGATGCTGTCCTCTGTCGTGCTGTCACGAACGACGAACTTGTCCTTGACGCTACGGCCCGTAAACCGGCCGGTTTCCACCACCAGCGGGCCGTGCGCAGCAAGCTTGCCCTCGCCCCTTGCCAGGGCATGTTCAAGAAGTGCGGCGGTGCCAAGATTGGTGTGCAGTTTGGCATCGGTTGCGATGCCTTGATCGACCAGCGAAACGGGTAGCGTCTTGGACACTGAATAGTTCTCCTTTTCGGATTTGCAGCCAGCCAAAACTCCCAAGCCAACTGCTCCGGTCCGTGCCCTTAGGGGGCGATACCGATTCCGTCAATTTTCGGACTGCGAACAGCTTACGCCAATTTTCCGCACAGGAAAATCGATCAGGTCGATAGTTTCAAAAGCACCCTTGTTGCCATTGTTTCGCCGCGGCTTTGGGCGTAGTCCGCAAGCTGCAGCATTGGTGCAGCATGAAGGGCATTTGGATGGACGCAGAAACCGCACATGGCGGAATGACGGAGGCAGGGAGCCAGCAGTCCATCGCGCTGGTCGATGATGATCGCAACATCCTCACCACCTTGTCCATCGCGCTGCAGGCAGAAGGCTATGCCACGCGCGTTTATTCCGATGCCGAGGCAGCGCTGGCCGCGCTGCGCAGCAATCCGCCCGACCTTGCCGTGTTCGATATCAAGATGCCGCGCATGGACGGTATGGAACTGCTCGGCAAACTGCGCGAGACGTCGGACCTTCCGGTGATCTTCCTGACCAGCAAGGATCATGAGGAAGACGAGGAAGCAGGCCTTGCGATGGGCGCGGACGATTACATCGCCAAGCCCTTCAGCCAGCGGCTGCTGCTCGCCCGCATCCGCGCGATCCTGCGCCGCGCCGGGCCTGTGCCTGAGCCGAGCCCGGGCGCTGACTCCCCCTCACCACCCGAAAGCGGGATCATCGAACGCGGCCGCCTGCGGATGGATCCGGCGCGCCATCAGGTGACCTGGGACGGCCAGCCGGTGTCGCTCACCGTGACCGAATTCCTCATCCTCGAAGCGCTGGCCCACCGCCCCGGCTTTATCAAGAGCCGCAACCAGCTGATGGATGCAGCCTATCCCGACGATATCTTCGTGGATGATCGCACGGTGGACAGCCACATCAAGCGCCTGCGCCGCAAGTTCCGCGTGGTGGATGATGAATTCGCCAGTATCGAAACGCTTTACGGCGCGGGCTATTCCTTCTCCGATGGCTGAAGACATGGTCAGCGCCGGGCGGCTGGAACGGCTCGCATTCCCGCTGGGCAAGTCGCTCACCGCGCGCATCCTGGCGGTGAACCTGATCCCGCTGCTGGTGCTGGCGGGCAGCCTGTTCTTCCTCGATTCCTATCGCCGCCAGCTGCTGGACGAGCGCTACAAGCTCGCCCGCATCGAAGCGCAGATCACGGCCGAAGCGCTCGCCGGTGCATCGCGCGAGAGGCAGGAGGCGCTGCTGGTGCAGATCGGCAAGGAACAGCGCATGCGGCTGCGCATGTACGATGCCGAAGGCAATCTGTGGGCAGACAGTTTCGCGCTCGACAGCCAGCCCGCCTTCACCTTCGATGATCCTGTGGCAGAGCCCTTCATGGAAGACCTCGCCCGGTGGACCGACAGGGCCGTGAATTTCGCGGTCGGTGCGCCCTCTCCGCCGCCCTACATTGAACCGGAAGAACAGAACGCCAACGCATGGCCGGAACTGGTGCTGGCCCGCGCGCAGGGCCTTTCGCAGGTCACGCTGCGCAGCGCGCCTGACGATACGCCGGTGATCAACGCCGCCGCGCCCGTGGGGCTCAACGGAGCCACGCTGCTCACCACGCGCAACGCGGTGGACATCATCGCATCCGTGCGCGAGGCGCGAGCCAGCGTCATGACGACCATCGCGGTGGCGCTGATGGTCTCGATCATCCTCTCGCTTTATCTTGCCAGCACCATCATCCAGCCGCTGCGCCGTCTTGTCCGGGCCACCGTTCTGGTGCGCACCGGGCGCGAGCGCGAGGTCGAGGTGCCGCGAATGCAGGAGCGCGGGGACGAGATCGGCCTGCTCGCCCGCGCCGTGTCTGACATGACAGCGGCCCTGCGCCACCGGATCGACGCGGTGGAAAGCTTCGCGGCGGACGTGGCGCACGAGATCAAGAACCCGCTTGCAAGCTTGCGCAGCGCCACCGAGAGCCTGCCCAAGGTGAAGGGCCCCGACCTGCACGCCCAACTGCTCGACATCGCCGCGCATGACGTGCAGCGCATAGACCGGCTGGTGAGCGAGATTTCCGAAGCCAGCCGGGTCGATGCAGAAATCAGCCGCGCGCGGTTTGACCGGGTGGAAATGGCGGCACTGGTCGCCAACATCGTTGCTGCGCGCGAGAACCGCGGAGGAAACGCGAACTGCCAGATCGTGCTGCAGCATGATGGAGCGCGGTGCATGGTCATGGGCGTGGCATTGCAGCTGGAACGCATCGCCGAAAACCTGCTCGACAATGCCGTTTCCTTCTCGCCCGATGGCGGCACGGTAGAGGTGGCGATCACCCGCACTGCCGAAGGCCGCGTGGTCACAAGAGTGTGCGACGAAGGCCCCGGCATTCCGCAGGACAAGCGCGAGAAGGTGTTCCGCCGTTTCCATTCCGACCGGCCGGAGGGGGAGGACTTCGGCAACCATTCCGGCCTTGGCCTCAATATCGCGCGGACCATTGCGGAGGCGCATGACGGCACGCTGTTCGTGGCGGACAAGCCGGACAGCGAAAGCGGTGCCTGCCTGGTGCTGGACCTTCCCGCAGCCTGATGGGCATGATTTCCGGGCCTCAGTTGCGACAGGCCACCGCCGTTCTGGTGGATGGCGTGGTGGTGCTGGTTGAAGGCGAGCCGGGATCGGGCAAGTCCTCGCTGGCTCTGGCGCTGATCGATCGCGGCGCAACGCTGGTGGGCGACGACGGGGTGAGCCTTGTCACGAAGCGCGGCCAGCTGTGGGCCAGCCCGCCGCCCAACACGCGCGGGCTTCTGGAAATCCGCAACATCGGGCTTGTCGAAATGCCGGCCAGCGAAGGCCCCGTCGGCCTGCTGCTGCGCCTTTCTCCTGACGCGCAACGCTTTATCGATGCCACAACAAAGGAGGCGATTTGCGGCTTTCAAGTGCCTGTTATCGAACTGCTTCCCGATACCCCCGCCCTGCCCCTGCGCGCCGAATGGGCTGTCCGGAAATATGCCACTCGTCGCTAACCCCTTCCCTTTTGCGGATTAGGGGAGCAAACGCCGCCGAATGCCCACCGACTCAACACCGAGCCGACAGCGCATCCTGCTGGTCACCGGCATGCTGGGTGCCGGCAAGTCCACCGCCCTGCGCGAGCTGGAGGATCTTGGCTGGGAATCGATCGACAACTTCCCCATCCGCCTGCTCGACAGGCTAATCGGCGGCGAGCAGGACGGCTCCTCGCTCGCCATCGGTTTCGATTGTCGCACGCGCGGTTTCGTGCCGGGCGAGATCATCGAAGAGGTCAAGCAGCTTTCCGAGCGCGACGATGTGGAACTGACCACGCTGTTCCTCGATTGCGCAGGCCACGAACTGGCGCGCCGCTTTGACGAGACGCGCCACCGCCATCACCTTGCGCGCGATTTGCCGGTTCCATCGGGCATCAAGGCAGAGCGCGAACTGCTCGCGCCCCTGCGCCGCTGGGCGGACGTGCTTATCGACACCACCGATTTCACCACCAATGACCTGAAGCAGACGATCCGCGACCAGTTTGCCGGAACATCCCCGCGCGACATGACCGTTACCGTGTCCAGCTTCGGCTTTTCGCGGGGGTTGCCGCCCGCGATCGATCTGGTGTTCGACATGCGCTTTCTCGACAATCCGCACTGGCAGCCCGGCCTGAAGGAACTGACCGGGCTGGATGACCCTGTGGCGGAGTATATTTCCGCGAATCCGGTCTTCCAGTCCGCCTTTACGAAGATGCGTGACCTACTGCTGGAACTGCTCCCGCAATATGCCGAACAGGGCAAGAGCTACGTCAATATCGCCTTTGGCTGCACCGGCGGCCGGCATCGTTCGGTTTACACCGCGCAAACCATGGCTCAGGCCTTGCGCAAGGCCGGATTTTCGCCCACTGTCCTTCACCGAAATCTCGGTTCACGCGCGGCAGAACTCGTCGAAGGACCGCAGAACCCGTGACCTGCCTTGCAATGACAGTCATGACCCTCCCCTCTATCCAGAGTTGCACGCACTCATGATCGGAATGATCCTGGTTACCCATGGCCGCCTGGCCGAAGAATTCGTCCTCGCCATGGAGCACGTGGTTGGCTCGCAAGACGATATCGCCACCATCTGCATCGGCCCCAATGACGACATGGAGCAGCGCAGGGACGAGATCGCCGCTGCCGTTGAAGAAGTCGATTCGGGCAAGGGCACGATCATCCTGACAGACCTGTTCGGCGGCACACCGTCCAACCTTGCGATCTCGCTGCTGGAAGAAGGCCGCACCGAAGTGATCGCCGGGATCAACCTGCCCATGCTGATCCGCCTTGCCGGTGCCCGCAAGGAGATGGATCTTGCCGCCGCCGCGACTGCCGCGCGCGATGCCGGGCGTAACTACATCACCGTGGCTTCCGAATTTCTCGGACTGGATGCATAAGAGCCTCAACCAGAAGGCAAACCGCTTGGGGGAGGTTACCTTGTCAGAGGCAAGCAAGAGTGTCGTCATCGTCAACAAGCGCGGGCTGCACGCGCGGGCCAGTGCCAAGTTCGTTGGCGCGGTGGCGCTGATGGACGGGGCAAAGGTTATCGTGGCGAAGGACGGCAATGAAGCCGCAGGCGGATCGATCCTGGGCTTGATGATGCTGGGCGCCGCCAAGGGCGACACGGTGGAAATCCGCGTCTCTGGCGAAAACCACGAAGCGCGGCTGGCAGAGCTGGTGGACATGGTGGAAGACGGCTTCGGCGAGGATCGCGGATAATCATGCGCGCCCCTTCGTTCGAACGAAAACACATTACCGGCTTTTCCAATCCCACGGTCAAATATCTTCGCTCGCTGCGCGAGAAGAAGCACCGCAAGGCTTCAGGCAAGTTCCTTGCCGAAGGGCTGCGCCTGCTCACTGACGCGCGCGAGTGTGGCCACTTGCCGGAAATGCTGGTGATGAGCGCGGGCCGCGATCCGCATCCGCTGCTGGACGAGCTGGAGGCAGCGGTGGAAGCCGCCGGCGGCGAGATCATCGAAACCACGCCTCACATCCTCTCCAAGATCACCGGAAAGGACAACGCGCAAAGCGTGGCAGGCGTGTTTGCCGAATTCGATACCTCGCTCGCATCGCTTGATCGCTCAGCCGCAAGAATCTGGCTGGTGGCGCAGGCTTTGCGCGATCCCGGCAACCTTGGCACCATGCTGCGCACCGGCGATGCGGTGGGCGCAGGCGGGCTGATCCTTATTGACGATTGCGCTGACCCGTTCAGCGTGGAAGCCGTGCGCGCCAGCATGGGCGCGGTGTTCACCCAAAAGGTGGCGCGGGCATCGTGGGACGAATTCCTGCCGTGGCTGCGTAGCGGCGAAGGCCAGCTGGTTGCCGCCAGCTTGCGCGAAGCCGTGCCCTATCGCGGCGCACCTTATGCAGCACCGTGCTTCGTGCTGGTCGGCAACGAATCGCGCGGACTTCCCGAAGATTACGAAATGGCCTGCGACCTGCGCGTGACCATGCCCATGCGCGGGCGGGCAGATAGCCTTAACGCTGCGATTGCAGGCGCGGTGCTGGCTTATGAGGTGCTAGAAGCTCTCGACGATTAGATTGCGAAAAAGCGCAGAAATTGTTGGGCTGGACGGCGGGTCCAAGCCGCTCAGCTCGATCAGCAACTCGCCAAGCTCTCGCGCTTTGCCTTCATCGGGTGACCAGCGCTTGATCATGCGATAGCCGCTCGCATCCACTTGTTCGAATATCCATTGGGTTCCGTCAAAACCCATTCGGCATTCCTCAGTAGGCTCATCGAAGAATGCCGATTCTGAGAGCATACGCGTCAACTGGCCAACCTGCCTGTCGCTCAGAGGCTTCCGGTTCGAGCTGGCAATCGTCCCTGCATCGTGCCTCCAGCCCCGCTGAGATGCTTGACGATCAGCCAGTAATCATCACCTTCCTTGTCCACACGGATAAAGACCGATGGAGAGAATGAGGGAAGGTATGTGAAACGCAGGGCAAACTCCGGCGGTTCTTCCTGTTCTGCCATGAGATAGAGTGATGGCTCGCGGGCCGCACTCAGCTGCCCCGGATACCAATCGCTCTCGACGTCGCCGATAATCTCGATAGGACCGTTGCCATACCCGCAATCCAGGCTCGGCTCGGCATATTCCGGCGGGAAATAACCAGAAGCAAAGGCGCTCTGGGAGAGCAGCTGCTGCTCGGCCTTTTGCGCTTCGTAGAGCCGATCATGCATGTTTGGTGGCAACAGTTTGGCCACACAAACCAACAGGATCAATGTGCCCCCCAACAGGACAAACCTACGCCACATGATCTTGATAATACTTCAAAACCTCAAGGCAGGCAATTCGCTGGGGAGCTAATCCCCCGCCAGGATCGCGGTGATCCGCCAGCGGCCGTTGCGGCTGGAGGCGAGCATGCGGTAATCGACGAGGCTGCGCAGCTGGGTGGCGCGGATGAAGCCGTTCATCGGTTCCTCGCCGCGTTCGCCCGGCACGGAAACGCCGATCCAGCTTTCCTCGCGCACTTCGGGATTGCCGCCCACCAGCAGGGTGCCATCCTCGCCAAAGCGCAGGCGCACTTCCTGCCAATTGAGGATCGCGAGCCGGGCAGAGCTTTCGCGCGGTTCGGCGTGCAGCGGGCCATCATCGGTGGTGACGATATAGGTCTCGAAGGCATCACCCTTGAAGTCCTGAGCGAAATACCACGGCATCGTCAGCCCGCCGAAATCATTGGCGGCACAGCCCAGCAGGGTGATCTTCTCAAGCTCGTCCCACAGGGTGGAACCCTCCGCCTCGAGATCGGCACGCAGCACGTCGGCCCCGTCATTGCCGCCAAAGCCCAGTTTAACGTCCTCTGCCGTCAGTGCCACCAGCACTGCGGTGTCGCGCGTGGCAACCGCGCCCTTGAACATGGCGAGGAAATCCTCTGCCCCGTCCAGTGTGGTGCATTCATCGCGCGGGGCGAGCGGGCCGAGCGGTGCCTCTTCCGTGGCCACAGGCGTATCGAGGACCGAATCCACCAGCTCTTCTGCGGCCAGCCCCAGTTCCTCTGACGGCGCATCGGACTGGCTGCAAGCCGCCAACATCAGCACCGATGCGGCACAAGCCAGGCTGGTCAATCTCATGTCCCCGTTTCCTCCTTGTCGGCCTCCGCGCCTTCGCTCTTGTCAACAAGAGCGGGACTTGCCGGTTCCTGAACATCGTCAGACGTATAGCGCGGCGCGCCTTCCACCTGCGGCACGTCGTCTATTTCGCGAGAGATTTCCAGCCCCTTGTCCGCCATGCGCTTGCCGGAGCTCAAGACGTTGCGTTCGAAGCTACCGACGAAACTGTTGTAGTTCTTGACGGCCGTTTCCAACCCGCCACCCATGCGCTTCAAATGCTCGGCCGCCACGCGCAGCCGGTCGTACAATTCCGCCCCCATGCGGCCGATTTCCTTCGCCTCGCTGGCCATGCGATCCTGCCGCCAGACCTGCGCCACCGTGCGGGCAATGGCGACAAGGTTGGTGGGCGATGCCAGCAGCACGCCGTTCTTGAAGGCGAAATCCCACAGCTCGGGATCGGCCTCCAAAGCAGCAGCGACGAAGTGTTCGCCGGGCACGAACATCACCACATAGTCAGGCGCTTCGTCGAACTGGCTCTGGTAACTCTTCGCGCCCAGCTGCTGCACGTGGGTGCGCATGGACTTGGCGTGCAGATCGAGGTGGCGCTTGCGCTCCTCGTCATTGTCCGCCTCGAATGCGGCCTGGTAGGCGTTAAGTGACACCTTGGCGTCAATCACCAGCTTCTTCTGCCCCGGCACATGGACGATGGCATCGGGCCGCAAGCGCCCCTGCTCTGTCTCCATCGAATGTTCTAGGTTGAAATCGGTGTGCTGCGACAAGCCGCATTGTTCGAGCACGTTCTGCAGCGCCCGCTCGCCCCAGCGGCCACGCGCCTTGGGCGCATTGGTGAGCGAATTGCCCAGCCTTTGCGCCTCGCGCCGCACTTCCTCCTGCCCCTCGCGCATCGAATGGATCAGGCCGGTCAGCTGGCCAAAGGCATCGACGCGCTTGGCCTCCAGCTCCTTCACCTGCTCCTCATAGGTGCGCAGGCGCTTGTCCACCGGATCGAGCAGCGACTTCAGTTTCTCCTCGCTCGCCTTTTCCGAATGGCCAAGCCGTTCCGCCGCGCGCTTGAGGAAGGCTTCCTGCGCCTCGCCCAGCACTTTCGATCCGGTGTTCTGGAATTCCTTGAGCAATGCCTCGCGGCTTTCGGTGAGCAGGCGCTTCTGTTCTTCGAAACCCGCAGCCTGCGCCTTCAGCGTGGTGAGTTCGTCCCGCGTCTTGTCCAGCATCTCCGCCAGCCCGTCCGCCCGCGCCGCGCGGTCGCTCATCGTCGCCAGTTCCGGCGCCATGCGGGAGAGCTTTTCGGACAGGTCTTTCACCTGCGCATCGCTCTCGCCAAAGCGCGCCTTCCAGTCCGCTACGGGGCGACCGCCTACAAGGAAGCCGAGCACCCCGCCGGCAACCAGTGCGACGACGACAAGCACGATTGCGAGAAACGGATCCATGAAACTCCTGACAGCAGAAATTGGCGCAAAAGGAACGAGAAATTGGCGCAAAAGGAACGGAACACGAACATATCGCATCCCGCAAAATCGCACAACCGCCCCGGCGCAATCATCCACCACGAATCCTATGGCGCGAAATGCAAAACTTGCTTGAGAAAACCCCCGGCAAAATTGTATGGGGTACTTACAAATTCAGATTCGCGAAAATTTCGCGATGGTGAAATTCCGCAGTTTCGCCATATAGTGCAATTCGCAGGGCGCGGATAAATGCGATCCGGGCCCTCCCAAGAGAGGAAGAGGATCTCCATGCCTACCGATATCGAGATTGCCCGCCAAGCTACGCTTATCCCCATCACCGAAGTCGCCAAGAATGCCGGCGTCCCCGATGAGGCGCTGATCCCCTATGGCAAGTACAAGGCGAAGGTCGATACCTCCGCCCTGCCCAAGGACGGCAACGGCAAGCTGATCCTGGTCACCGCGATCAACCCGACGCCTGCCGGCGAAGGCAAGACCACCACCTCGGTCGGCCTGTCTGACGCGCTCCACCGCATCGGCAAGAAGACCATGCTGTGCCTGCGTGAACCCTCGCTCGGCCCTTGCTTCGGGGTGAAGGGCGGCGGCGCTGGCGGCGGCAAGAGCCAGGTCATGCCGATGGACGAGATCAACCTGCACTTCACGGGTGACTTCCACGCCATCACCAGCGCGCACAACCTGCTGTCGGCCATGATCGACAACCACATCTACTGGGGCAACTCGCTCGAAATCGACCTGCGCCGCGTCACCTGGCGCCGCGTGCTGGACATGAACGATCGCGCGCTGCGCCAGATCGTCGGCCCGCTGGGCGGCGTGTCCAACGGCTTCCCGCGTGAAACCGGCTTCGACATCACCGTGGCTTCTGAAATCATGGCCATCCTGTGCCTGGCTTCGGACCTCGAAGACCTGCAGAAGCGCCTGGGCGACATCATTATCGGCTATCGCCGCGACAAGACCCCGGTGTTCTGCCGCGACGTGAAGGCGGACCCCGCCATGACCGTGCTGCTGAAGGACGCCATCCTGCCCAACCTGGTGCAGACGCTGGAAAACAGGCCCGCCTTCCTCCACGGCGGCCCCTTCGCCAACATCGCTCACGGCTGTAATTCCGTGATCGCCACCAAGACCGCGCTCAAGATGGCTGACTATGTCGTGACCGAAGCAGGCTTCGGTGCTGACCTGGGCGCTGAAAAGTTCATGGACATCAAGTGCCGCATCGCCGGCCTGAAGCCCGATGCCATCGTGCTCGTCGCCACCGTGCGCGCGCTCAAGATGAACGGCGGCGTGCCCAAGGGTGACCTGACCAAGGGCGAGAACGTGGAAGCCGTGCGCGCAGGGTCTGTGAACCTCAAGCGACACATCGAAAACGTGAAGAAGTTCGGCATCACCCCGACCATCGCGATCAACCACTTCTACCTCGACACCGACGCGGAAATCGCGGTGATCCAGGAAATGGCCAAGGAATACGGCGCTGACGCCGTGATCTGCAAGCACTGGGCCGAAGGCAGCGCGGGCGCTGAAGAACTGGCGCAGATCGTGGCTGCCAAAGCTGATGCCGGCGCGCCGGACTTCAACCAGCTCTATCCTTCGGACATAGGCCTGGCTGACAAGATCACCACCGTCGCCACCGAAATCTACCGCGCTGAAAACGTTGCGATCCCCACCGCGGTTCGCAAGCAGCTGAAGCAGTGGGAAGACATGGGCTACGGCCACTACCCGGTCTGCATGGCGAAGACGCAGTACAGCTTCTCCACCGATCCGACCGCGCTGGGCGCGCCCACCGGCCATGAAATCGCCATCCGCGAAGTGCGCCTGTCGGCTGGTGCCGGCTTCGTTGTCGCCATCGCCGGTGACATCATGACCATGCCGGGCCTGCCCAAGGTTCCGTCTGCCGAGGCGATCTACCTCGACGAGAACGGCCAGATTGAAGGCCTGTTCTAAGCCTTACAGGTCATTAACCGAGACAAGAGGGGCCGCTCCAGCGATGGGGAGGCCCTTTTTGCGTGGGCCGTTCACGAATGGCTCACCGCATGACGTGCAGCCTCCGCGGAACCAAGATTTGCCACCGGCGTTTGCAACGCCGACAACACAAAGGAACCCCGCCATTATCCGCAATGCGATGCTCGCCCTCGCGCTCGGTTGCACCGCCATCGCCCTTTCCGCCTGCAACACCGTGCGCGGCGTTGGGCAGGACCTGGAGTCCGTCGCCAACGCCGGTGAAGAAGCGATCAACTGACCGGGCTGACCGGCGACCGAAAAAACTGCTCTACATTTTGCCAGGTACCTGCTACAAGCACCTCAGCTGACGTCGAAATTTGCGACGGACTTCGGCATTTGACTACTCGCCTTTCGGTCTTGGCCTTGTGCCTGGTGCCACCGGTGCAGACCAGACGGCGACTTCCTTTCATCTGACGATTTGACGCACGACCTGCGCGGCAATTCTGCCGCGGGGACACTCGTTCTTTGAAAGGAACACTTCATGGCCAAGACTGGCACCGTAAAATTTTTCAACGCTGACAAGGGCTATGGCTTCATCCAGCCCGAAGACGGCTCTGCCGACAGCTTCGTGCACATCACTGCCGTGCAGGCTGCCGGCATGCAGACGCTCGATCGCGACCAGCGCCTGAACTACGACGTTGAGCGTGGCAACAACGGCAAGGAATCTGCCGTTAACCTGTCCAACGCAGACTGATCGAATCCCCCCTCCTGCCCCTTGCGGCGGGAGGGGGTTTTCACTCTTCCCCTTTCACGGGAGCTTCCTCCGATGAGCCAGACTTTCGATTTCTACGACGCCCGCGCGCGCGAATCCGCTGCCGAGGCGGACGCTGCCACTCTCGAGAATGTCCGCGAGCGTGCGCTGCGTTCGGAAAAGACCTGGCGCAGCCTTGCCGACAAGGCACAGAAGACCGAACAGGACCGCGCCAAGGCCGAGATCGAACGCGCCGAACGCCGCGAGCGTGAACGCGAAGAAGCCCTGCTTGCGGAACATTCCGCCTGGAGCGAGAGCTAGCCGCCCTCGCCCGCCTGCCTGAATAAATCAGCGCGGCGAATGCCTAGCGGCGGATCGAATCCCAGTGTTCCACGATCTTGCCGTCCTCGATGCGGAAGGTGTCGTACCACCATACCGGCACCAGCGTGTCCGGATCATCGCGGCTGGGCAATTCGCGCCGGTGCATCAACTGCACCAGATCGCCTTCGGCCAGCACGAATTCAAACTCGGTCAGCGGATAGGTGCCCGGTTCCAGCGGTTCCGCGCCGGGGCGTGATGTCCTGAGATATTCCAGCAGACCGTCCAGCCCGCTGGCAATGCCGGGCGAATGCTGGATGTAATCCTGCGCGATGTAATCACCCGCAGCATCGAAATTCTGCCCGTTCAGCACCGTGTGCCACATGTCGAGCACCAGTTGCTTGTTGGCCTCGAGCTGCGCCTGTTCGTCAGCTGCGACGCTCACACCATCGCCTTGTTCGCTGCCAGCATCGGCACAGCCTGCCAGCAGCAGCATTGGCGCAACCGCCATCGCCAGAATGGTTTTCATGAAAATCTGTCCTCTCCCGAATCTTGTTCGGGAAAGGGAATAGCAAATCACGCCGCCTTGCGCGCCTTTTCCAGCTTCTTGAGCGCCATGTTGCGCTTCAGGCGGCTGAGGTGGTCGATGAACAGGATGCCGTTCAGATGGTCCATCTCGTGCTGGATGCAGGTGGCCATCAGCCCGTCCAGCGCTTCTTCATGCGTGTTGCCTTCAAGGTCCTGCCAGCGCACGCGGCAGGTCTTTGGGCGGTCCACGTCAGCGAAGATATCCGGCACCGAAAGGCAGCCTTCCTGATAGGTGCTCAGCTCTTCTGCCGGATCGAGGATTTCCGGATTGATGAAGATGCGCGGCTCTTTCTTCGTCGGATAGTGGACGTGATCGTGCCCGTCATGGTCGCACTCTTCCGGCTCTGCATCGGTGTCTTCCGGCTGCAGGTCGATCACCAGGATGCGCTGCGGCACGCCGACCTGGATCGCGGCAAGGCCGATGCCATTGGCGGCATACATCGTCTCGAACATGTCATCGACAAGGGCCTTCAGCTCCGCATCGAATGTCTCGACAGGAGTGGACACGGTCTTCAGCCGGGGGTCCGGCGCTTCAAGGATTTCACGGATAGCCATGGAGGCGCATATAGTGTCGGCCTGCGGGGGCGGCAAGTCAGTCGCTAGCCCACCGGCCTGCGCGCCCGCAAAGCCTGCGCCAGCGTGCCTTCGTCGAGATAGTCTAACTCCCCGCCCACGGGCAGGCCGTGCGCCAGCTGGGTGATGCGCACCGGATAGCCTTCCAGCTTTTCGGCGATGTAGTGGCTGGTGGTCTGCCCTTCGAGCGTGGCATTCATGGCCAGCACCACCTCGTCCACGCCGCCTGCCGCCACGCGGCCGACCAGCACATCGATGGTGAGGTCCTCTGGCCGTACGCCATCGAGCGCGGAGAGCCTTCCGCCGAGCACGTGATAGGTGCCCGAAAACAGTTTCGCCCGGTCCAGCGCCCACAGGTCCGCCACGTCCTCCACCACGCAGATCTGCTTGGTGTCGCGGCGCGGATCGGCGCAGATCGAGCAGGGATTGCGCGTGTCGACATTGCCGCACACCTCGCATTCGGCCAGCTTGTCACGCACCGCGTTCAACGCATCCAGCACCTGTAGCAGCGCGGTTTCGCGGCGCTTGACCAGCCACAACACGGCCCTGCGCGCAGAGCGCGGGCCAAGGCCGGGCAGCTTGGCCAGTGCCGATGCGAGGTTCTCGATCTCTTGCGATGCCATGTTGCGGGAGATAGGGCCGCTGACGATGAAGGGAAAGGGCTTCACGCAATGCGCCTGATATTCATGGGAACGCCGGATTTCGCCGTGCCGACGCTCGATGCGCTGCATCAGGCGGGGCATGAAATCTGCGCGGTCTATTCGCAGCCGCCCGCCCGCGCCGGCAGGGGCAAGCAGCTGCGCCCCTCCCCCGTCCATGCCCGCGCCGTGGAACTGGGGCTGGAAGTGCGCACGCCTGACAGCATGAAGGACGAGAGCGCGCAGGCAGATTTCCTCGCGCTTGGTGCCGATGCGGCAGTCGTGGTCGCCTATGGCCAGATATTGCCGCTGCCGATCATCAACGGGCCGAAGCTGGGATGCTTCAACGTGCACGGATCGCTGCTGCCGCGCTGGCGCGGGGCGGCGCCGATCCAGCGCGCCATCGAAGCGGGTGACGCGGTTACCGGCATCACCATCATGCAGATGGAAACCGGCCTCGACACTGGCCCCATGCTGCTGAAAGGCGAAACCCCCACCGCGGGCAAGACGGCGGGCGATCTGCATGACGAGCTGATGGTGATGGGCGCAAGGCTGATGGTGGAAACCCTCGCCAGCC
>CAYXTJ010000021.1:0-3912 GCA_964467715.1 uncultured Sphingomonadaceae bacterium | reverse complement strand
CATGACGAGCTGATGGTGATGGGCGCAAGGCTGATGGTGGAAACCCTCGCCAGCCTCGATACGATCACGCCGCAAGTGCAGGACTCCGCGCTCGCCACCTATGCCGCCAAGATCGACAAGGCCGAAGCGCGGATTGACTGGTCGCGCAGCGCCGAACAGATCGAACGGCAGGTGCGCGCCTTTTCGCCCTTCCCCGGCGCTTGGTTCGAAATGGCAGGTGAGCGGGTGAAGCTGCTGCGCGCCGAAGTGGCGGCTGGTGATCACACGCCGGGCACGGTGCTGGATGACCGGTTCACCGTGGCTTGCGGCAGCGGCGCGATCCGCCCCGTCCAGCTGCAGCGCGCCGGCAAACCGGCAATGGCGCTAGACGATTACCTGCGCGGCAGGCCTGTTCGTGCTGGCGAGGTGCTGGCTTGACCCGTTTCGCCCTCACCCTTGAATTTGACGGCGCGCCTTTTTTCGGACTGCAACGCCAGAGCCACGGCCCCAGCGTGCAACAGGCGGTGGAAGAGGCGATCCACGCCTTCACCGGCGAAGACGTGCGGCTGCACAGCGCCGGGCGGACAGACAGCGGCGTGCACGCACTGGGCATGGTGAGCCATGTCGATATCGAAAAGCCCTTTGAAGCATTCCGCCTTGGCGAAGCGATCAACGCGCACCTTCGCCCCAATCCCATCGCCGTGGTCCATTGCGAGGAAAAGCCGGATGACTGGCACGCCCGCTTTTCCTGCATCGGCCGGTCTTACGAATACCGCATCGTCAACCGCCGCGCTCCGCTGACGCTTGACAAGGGCAAGGCCTGGCTCGTCACCCGCCCGCTGGATGCTGACGCCATGCACGAGGCAGCGCAGCACCTTGTGGGGCGGCATGATTTCACCACTTTCCGATCCGTCCACTGCCAGGCGAATGACCCGGTCAAGACCCTCGACCAGCTGGACGTTTCGCGAGAGGGCGAGCACGTGATCGTGCGCGCCGCTGCCCGCAGCTTCCTGCACCACCAGGTCCGCTCCATGGTCGGCACGCTGTCGCTCGTCGGCCTTGGCCAGTGGGAACCGCAGCAGGTGCGCGACGTACTCCAAGCGAAGGACCGCCAGCAACTGGGCCTCAACGCCCCGCCCGATGGCCTCTATTTCATGCGCGCGATTTACCCCTGAGCAGCGGAGACAAGACGATGACCACTGGCAAGCAACTGCGATCCACCCTTTCCGAAGATGGCGCGCTGACGCTGGAACTGGTGGAAACCGAATTTCCCGCGCCCACCGGCAGGCAGGTGCTGGTGCGGATGGAAGCCGCGCCGATCAATCCGTCTGACCTGTTCCTGATCAGCGCGGGCGTCGATCTGGAAAACGCCGACTATTCCGCCGGCAAGGTGGTGGCGCAGATGGACCCGCGTTATCTCGCTGCGCAGGGCAGCCGCGTGGGCCAGTCCCTGCAAGTGGGCAATGAAGGCGCAGGCACTGTTATCGCCACCGGGGATGATCCGATGGCAGCTGCGCTGATGGGCCAGCGGGTGGGCTGCGTGCCGCTGCATGCCTATGGCGAATATGCGACGGTCGATGCCCTGATGTGCCTGCCGCTGGGCGATCATTCTGCGGAAGCGGGGGCCGGAAGCTTCGTCAACCCGCTGACAGCGCTGGGCTTTGTCGAAACTGCGCGGATGGAAGGGCACGACGCCATCATCCACGCGGCGGCGGCTTCCAACCTTGGCCAGATGCTGGGGCGCATCTGCCGGGCAGACGGCATGGGCCTGGTCAACATCGTGCGGCGCGATGAACAGGTGGAACTGCTGCGCGGGCAAGGCGCGGAGCATGTCGTCAATTCCGCTGCGGACGATTTCATGGGTCAGCTCACCAGCGCGATTGATGCGACGGGAGCCTTCCTCGGCTTTGATCCCATCGGTGGTGGGCGCACGACCGACATCTGCCTGCAAGCCATGGAACGGGTCGCCGCAAGCCGCATGACCGAATATTCGCGCTATGGCTCCAACCATCCGAAGAAGATGTACATCTATGGCCGCCTCAGCCCCGGCGAGACTGTGCTGACGCCGAGCTACGGCTTTGCCTGGACAGTGTCCGGCTGGCTGCTGACGCCGTTCATGGAACACGCGGGCATGGAAGTGGTCGGCCGCATGCGCCAGCGCGTGGTGGATGAACTGACCACCACCTTCGCCAGCCATTACAAGGAAAAGGTATCGCTCGAAGGGATGCTTACCCGCGATGCCATGCTCGACTATTCGCGCATGGCCACCGGCGAGAAATACCTCGTGGTGCCCTAATCGGGAGCATCGGCAGGCTGGATCGAGAACTCCCCGTCCTGCCCCAGCCTGATGTCCACCGGCACGCCTTCGATCTCGGTCGATAACGTCGCCACATCGCTGTCTATCGAAAGCCGCGTCGAACCGTCTTCATTGAGCGGGATATCCTGCAAATCGTCCACGTCGAGCGGCTGCACCGGTCCGCCGGGGTCTGGCGATGCGGTGGGGCGCGGCGCGGAGCGCGTGGTCTCTCCCAGCGCTGACGCCATGAAGCTGCGCCAGATGCGCGCTGGCAAGCCGCCGCCGGTCACGCCGCGCAGGGGCGAGTTGTCATCATTGCCGATCCACACGCCGACAACCAGCATGTCCTCGCCCTCGCCCGCATAGCCCACGAACAGCGCGTCGCGATTGTCCTGCGTTGTGCCCGTCTTGCCGAAATTGGCGCTGCGCAGCATCGCCGCGTGGCCCGTGCCGCGGTTGATGGCGGCGCGCAGCAATTGCTCCATGTCCTCATGCACGGCAGAAGACATGGTGGAAGGCCCGTTCCACAGCCAGTCCCACCAGCCCTGCTCCTCACGCTTGAAGGCGTGCGGTTCCACCGGATAGGCGTTGCTCGCAATGCCGGCATAGGCGGCGGTAAGATCGATCAGGCTCATGGTGGACGTGCCCAGCGCAATGCTCGGATCGCCCTCGTCCAGCGGCGCGGTGATGCCAAGTTCACGCGCTGTGGCGATCACGGCAGCATCACCCACCTGCTGCTGCAGGCGCACTGCGGCCACGTTGGAGCTTTGCGCGAAGGCATCAGCCAGCGTGATCGTGTCCGAATAGCGCCCGCTGGCATTGCGCGGGCGGTATGATCCCTCGGTAATCTCGGTGTTGTCGATGGTGTCTTCGGGGTCCCAGCCCTCTTTCAGTGCGGCAAGATAGACCACTGTCTTGAAGGTGGAGCCCACTTGCCGCCGCGCCTGCGTGGCGCGGTTGAATGGGCTTTCGCCATAGTCCTTGCCGCCGATCATGGCCACGACCTCACCATTGGGGCGCATGGCCACCAGCGCCACCTGCGCGCCGCCAAGCGAGACGCTGCCCACGGCTTGCCGCGCGATGTTCTGCAACCGCGAATCGAGCGTGGTGGTGAGCGTCTGGCTGGCATAGCCGCTGCCGCTCCGCAGCCGCGCTTCGGGCAGCGCCCAGTCTGCGAAATAAGTGCCGGTGGGAAGATCGTTGGTGGTCCGCACATCCAGCGCAGGCACCGGCATGGCGGCGGCTTCCTCTTCTGTCAGGTAACCGGCTGCAACCATGGAGATACGCACCAACCGCATCCGCTCTGCCGCCGCTTCCGGGTTGCGCGTGGGGGCAAGGCGACTGGGTGCCTGCAACAGCCCCGCCAGCATCGCCGCCTGTTCGGGGCGCAATTTTTCCGGCTGGCGGTAGAAATAATGCAGGCTGGCCGCGCGCAGGCCATACATGTTGTCCCCGAAATAGGCGTTGGAAAGATAGCGCTCGAGGATTGCGTCCTTGGTCAGCCAGGCCTCCAGCCAGAAGGCGATCAGCGCCTCCTGCGCCTTGCGCGACAGCGTGCGGTCGGGTGTGAGGAAGGTGAACTTGGCAAGCTGCTGGGTAATGGTGGAGCCGCCGCCATTACCGGTGAACAGCGCCCG
>CAYXTJ010000020.1:0-26955 GCA_964467715.1 uncultured Sphingomonadaceae bacterium | reverse complement strand
GGGCTCTGTGCTGACCAACAAATATGCCGAAGGCTATCCGGGCAAGCGCTACTATGGCGGTTGCGACTATGCGGACGAGCTGGAAAACCTCGCCATCGAACGTGCCAAGCAGCTGTTCGGCTGCAACTTTGCCAATGTGCAGCCCAATTCCGGCTCGCAGATGAACCAGGCGGTGTTCCTCGCCCTGCTCAACCCCGGCGATACCTTCATGGGCCTTGACCTCGCCAGCGGCGGTCACCTGACCCATGGTTCGCCCGTCAACATGAGCGGAAAGTGGTTCAACGCCGTGCCCTATGGCGTGCGCAAGGATGACGACCGGCTGGACATGGACCAGGTTCGTGACCTTGCCCGCAAGCACAAGCCCAAGCTGATCATCTCGGGCGCCACCGCCTATCCCCGCACCTGGGATTTTGCCGCCTTCCGCGAGATCGCGGATGAAGTGGGCGCTTACCTGCTGGCGGATATGTCGCACTTCTCCGGCCTCGTGGCCGGCGGCGCGCATCCCAACCCCTTCCCGCATGCGCACATCGTCACCAGCACCACGCACAAGAGCCTGCGCGGACCGCGCTCGGGCATCATCCTGTGGAATGACCAGGAACTGACCAAGCCGCTCAACATGGCGGTGTTCCCCGGCATGCAAGGCGGCCCGCTGATGCATGTGATCGCCGGCAAGGCCGTTGCCTTTGGGGAAGCGCTGCGCCCTGAATTCAAGACCTACGCCGCCTCCATCGTGGAGAATGCCAAGGCACTGGCTGCTAGCCTCGAGGAATCGGGCCTGCGCGTGGTGTCCGGCGGCACGGACAACCACCTGATGCTGGTTGACCTCAGCCCCAAGGACGTGACCGGTAAAGCTGCCGAACACGGCCTCGATCGTGCCTATCTCACCTGCAACAAGAACGGCATCCCGTTTGACACCAAGTCTCCCTTCGTTACGTCGGGCGTCCGCCTCGGCACGCCGGCCGGCACCACCCGCGGCTTCGGCCCGGCGGAATTCCGCAAGGTTGGCCAGATGATCGCGGAAGTGGTCGAAGGCATGAACCGCAATGGCGAAGCAGGCGACGCGCAGGTTGAAGAGCGTATCCGCCGCCAGGCACGCGAGCTGTGCGAGGCATTTCCGGTTTACCCCGGAAGGTAAGCACCCATGACCGATCCCGAAAAGCCCATCGACAGCAAGATCCTCGGTGATGCCATCGAGGAAGCAAAACAGATCGGGCGCGAAGGGATGGCCCATCCGTCCACCCGCCCGGTGCTGACCGGCGCTGCGGTGGGCGCTGTGGCTGGCTGGGTGCTTCCGTTTGTCGGTCCGGTCATCGGCGGCGTCGCTGGCGCCGGCGTCATGCTCTACAAGCGCGTGCGGCCCTGACCTGCCATGCGTTGCCCCTTCTGCGCCAATGAGGACAGCCAGGTAAAGGACTCGCGTCCGACCGAGGACAACACCGCGATCCGCCGCCGCCGCCAGTGCGAAAGCTGCGGCGCGCGCTTCACCACGTTTGAGCGCGTCCAGCTGCGCGATGTCTCCGTTGTGAAGAGCGACGGCAAGCGCGAAGCCTTCGATCGCAGCAAGATCGAACAATCCGTCAGCCTCGCCTGCCGCAAGCGCGGGATCGAGCAGGAGCGTATCTCGCAGCTCGTCTCCGGCATCCAGCGGCAGGTGGAAACCGCAGGCGAAAGCGAAATGCCCTCCTCGCGCATTGGCGAAATGGTGATGGACGGCCTCCGCCAGATCGACAGCGTGGCATATATCCGCTTCGCCTCTGTCTATCGCGACTTCAGCGAAGCGCGCGACTTCCAGGAATTTGCCAGCCAGGTCCGCGATGCCGGGGGCAAATAGGAACCCGGTCATCGTCCTTGTCCGCCCGCAACTGGGCGAGAATATCGGCAAGGCAGCGCGGGCAATGCTCAACTTCGGGCTGACCGAGATGCGGCTGGTATCGCCGCGCGATGGCTGGCCCAATCCTTCTGCAGGTCCGGCAGCGGCTGGTGCAGACTTCATCCTTGATGAAGCGCAGGTGTTTGAAACCACGGCAGAAGCCGTGGCCGACTGCGCGCATGTCTATGCCACCACGGTGCGTAAGCGCGGGGTGACAAAGCCTGTTGTCACGCCAGAGGAAGCCGCGAAGGAAATCGCGTTGCAGGAAGGGCGCAGCGCCATTCTGTTCGGGCCGGAACGCTCGGGGCTGGAGACGGAGGACGTCGCCCTCGCCCGCGCGATCCTAACTGCGCCGATCAATCCCGAATTCGGATCTCTCAACCTCGCGCAAGCCGTGATCCTGTGCGCCTATGAATGGTCCAAGCATTGCGATCTCGTGCAGCCGACGCAGGAAGACCTGCTGCCCCCTGCCCCGCAGGAGGAACTGGAAGGCCTGATCGAGCACCTTGACCGGATGCTGGAGCCCAAGGGCTATTTCCTGCCCGAAGCACGCGCAGGATCCACTCGCCGGACCTTGCGCTCGCTGCTGACTAAGCCGGGCTGGAACCACCTTGAAGTGCGCACCTTGCGCGGTGTTCTGAGCAGCCTTGAACGGGGTCCGCGCAAGCCGGAATGACCAGCGCCATCGAGGCGCCGTGACATGTTGCGACATATTCACCCTCAACTTGCTGCCTCCTCTCGTGTAAGCAGCCTTTCAAGCGAGGGAGAAAAAGTATGAAATTGCATATCGTTGCCGCTGCAACACTGGCTTTGGGCACAACCGCCGCATTCGCGCAGGATCGCGGTGAGGACACCGCTACAGCACATGCCACGCAGGCAACCCAGCAGGAAGAGGACGCCGCTGAGGAAGAGGATGATCGCGGCAGCGAAGTCGTCTGCCGGACCGAGCGCGTTACCGGATCGCTGACCCGCCGCACCCGCACCTGCCTTACGCGTGACGAGTGGGACCTGATGGAAAGCCGCACCAAGGATGCGCTGGACCGGATGGGCCGCAATGCAGCCGGCAGCCCGCAGCTCTGCAACGATCCCACGAGGCCCAGTTGCTAGGCCGCAGCCGCCTTGCTGGCGCATCAGGCTTGACTTCCCTGCACGCGCAGCTAAACGCGCGCCTTCACTTCGTCTGACTGCCCCAGTGGCAGCCTTGCGATTGGCCCCGCATCCCGGTGAAGCGGTGGCCGCGTCATGGACTTGCCATGGCGGTGCAATGCCGGGTTGAAGCGCCACCAACGGGGTGGCGACGCAAATTGGAGAAAGACCATGACGAAGCGCACCAGCGCCAAGCACAAACTCGACCGTCGCATGGGCGAAAACATCTGGGGTCGCCCGAATTCCCCGGTCAACAAGCGTTCCTATGGCCCCGGCCAGCATGGCCAGCGCCGCAAGGGCAAGATGTCCGACTTCGGCCTGCAGCTGCGCGCCAAGCAGAAGCTGAAGGGCTATTACGGCGACGTCACCGAAAAGCAGTTCAAGCGCACCTACAAGGACGCTGCTGCCATGAAGGGCGACACCGGCCAGAACCTGATCGGCCTGCTTGAGCGCCGCCTCGACATGATCGTGTACCGCGCCAAGTTCGCCCCCACGATCTTCGCTGCCCGCCAGATCGTTTCGCACGGCCACATCCGCGTGAACGGCGTGAAGTGCAACATCGCAAGCCGTCGCATCAACGTGGGTGACGTGATCTCGCTGGGTGACAAGGCCAAGGAAATGGCCCTGGTCATCGAAGCGCAGAGCCTGCCCGAGCGTGACATTCCCGACTATGTGTCGGTCGACGGCACCGACAAGGTGACCTACACCCGCGTGCCCACGCTGGACGAAGTTCCCTATCCGGTGACGATGGAACCGAACCTGGTCGTCGAGTTCTACTCGCGCTGATCCTGCGGGAGCAACACGAACAAACGGGGCGGTCCTTCGGGGCCGCCCTTTTTGTTTGTGCTCCATTCGTCGCAGGTTCCGCACCGATGGAACGCATGGAACACGGTTATGGAATGGAAAAACTTCCCGCCTCGCACGCGCCCTTTCTGCATGATTACAGGCTAGGAAATGCGGGCGGGTCATGCTGCAGCGCTGGCGAAATGGCAGCGATGTAGAAAAGGGCGGCCTCACCCGGCAAACACAAATCTCAGCGCCGGTATGCAATCCACAGGCTGAAAGCGATGATGGCGATGATCATGGCGGTCAGCACGAGGCCCCAGAACCAGTATGGCAGGAACAGCGCCTGCGCCATCTGCTCCGTATCGGAATATTGCGCGCCCGCCACCATCACGCCGCCGCGCGAGAACACGTAATCAAGACTGACATAGGTCGAGATGCAGCCCTGTATTCCGCAGAACTTGAGCGCCAGCTGGCGATGCTGGATCGAGGCGAAACGGGCGATCCCCAAAAGGACAAGCGCCAGCGCGGGCAGGACGATCCAGCCTGTAAGCCCGTCCACTACCAGCAGCGCAGATGCCAGCAGCGCCCCCGCCAGCAGCACCAGCGCCCACACGCTGCCCTTGCGCCAACGCGAGGCGATGATCAGCGCTCCGCCGGCAATGGCCGGGCCGAGTGGTCCGCCCGCGCTGATGAAGGCCCGCGCCGAGCGCGACATATCCGCATCGTGCAGGCTGGTGGTGTAGCCGGAGCCATCAGGCAGAATCACCAGGCTGACAAATTCCGCACCCACCATCATCCCGGCAAGGCCGTGGCCCATTTCATGAAACCACGCCGCCAGCAAAGTGAAGGGATAAAGGACAATGGCGAGCGGCGAATGCCATAGTGCCAGCGTGACGGCCACGAAGATGGCGAGCCATTTCAGGCTCTCTGACCGTTCCTCACCCTTCCGGATCGAGCTCACCCGAGGTAATTCCGCCGGAAATCGCTGGCAAAGGCTGCAAAGCGCCCCTCGGCAATGGCATCGCGCATCGCCTGCATCAGTACCTGATAAAAGGTGAGGTTGTGCTCCGTCACCAGCATGGCGCCAAGGATCTCGCCCGATTTCACGAGGTGGTTGAGATAGGCGCGCGAATAGCTGGTGCAGGCCGAACAGTGGCAGCTTTCATCCAGCGGGCCGGTATCCTCGGCATGGCGGGCATTGCGCAGGTTTACCGGGCCATTCCACGTAAAGGCCTGCCCGTTGCGGCCAGAGCGGGTGGGCAGCACGCAATCGAACATGTCCACCCCGCGCTCCACCGCGCCGACAAGGTCATCGGGCTTGCCCACGCCCATCAGGTAACGCGGGGCATCCTCGGGCAACATGCCGGGCGCAAAATCGAGCGTGGCGAACATCGCCTCCTGCCCCTCGCCCACGGCCAGACCGCCGATGGCATATCCGTCAAAACCGATATCGCGCAGCGCCTCGGCAGACTGGCGGCGCAGTTCTTCGTCAAGGCAGCCCTGCTGGATGCCGAACAGCGCGGATCGCTGCGCATGTTCGCCGCCGCTGTCAAACCCGTCGCGGCTGCGCTTGGCCCAGCGCATGGACAGTTCCATGCTCGCCTTGATCTCGTCCAGCGGGCGGTCAGCGCGCGGGCATTCGTCAAACGCCATCACGATGTCTGAGCCGAGCAGGCGCTGGATTTCCATGCTGCGTTCGGGGCTGAGCATGTGGCGGCTGCCGTCGAGGTGGCTTTTGAACTCTACCCCTTCCTCGGTCAGCTTGCGCAGATCGGACAGGCTCATCACCTGATAGCCGCCGCTGTCGGTCAGGATCGGGCGGTGCCAGTTCATGAACTTGTGCAAGCCGCCCAGCTTCGCCACCCGCTCCGCACCGGGACGCAGCATCAGGTGGTAGGTGTTGCCAAGGATGATGTCCGCACCAAGCGCGCGCACGGTTTCGGGCTTCATCGCCTTCACAGTGGCCGCCGTGCCCACCGGCATGAACGCAGGCGTGCGGATGGTGCCACGTTTCGTGGCAATCTCGCCAGTGCGGGCGCGCCCGTCTGTCGCCTTCAGCGTGAAGGCAAAGCGCGGCTTGTCAGAAGCCATATACCAGCGTGAACCTTGTCAGCGTGTCAGTGGAAACAGCGCCCGCAGGCGGGTTGCTGTCATATTCGACGGTATAGGACAGGCGCGCGGTAAGCGAGTCGCTGATCTTGCCTTCAAGGCCGGTGACGAAGTTCAGCGTAACATTGTTGCTGTCCACGATCGCAACCGCGCTGCCGCCGGCATCGGCCACGGCGTTGGTATCCTGCGTCAGCTTGATCCGGTCACTGATGCGCCAGTCGAAATCGAGGCCCGCAAGCGCGGCGATGTTGCTTTCCGACGTGCCGTTGACGAACTGTGCCTTTCGCCATGCCGGGCCGGCCTTCACCGAAAGGCGCAGCGCGTCATTGTCGATCACGCGGTAGCCAAGGCCGCCGGAGAAGGAATAGCGACCCGAAAAGCCCTGGAACCGGTCCCGTTCGTATTGGCCCAGCGCATAGGCGAAGAGGCGGTCGTTGATCTGGTAGCGCGGTTCGTACACCGCCATGAACTGCTCGCGGTCGGTCGCGCCGTTGTTGCGGCGAAAGTCTGCCGCGGCGCGAAACTTGTGTTCCCAGTTGATGCCTTCTCGGTTGAGGGCGATCTGCGCGGTCAGGCCCATGCTGTCGGTGTTGCCGGAAGACTGGAAGAAGCCGATCTGGCCCTCCCCGCTCCAGTTGTCGAACAGGCCTGCCTCACGGACAGCCAGTTCCTCGGCAGCGGCGGCAGCGGCGGCCTCTTCAGCCTGCGCGGACTGGAAATTGCCGAACATGGCATCAATCTCGGCCACGTCTTGCGGATTGGTGGTGCGGGCGACGTCCACCACGGCCTTGGCCGTGTCCGCATCGCCGGTGGCGATGGCAGCCTCGATCATGTCGCGAACGGGTTGGGCAAGTTGGGCATGGACGGGCGTCGCCAACAGACATGCCAGCGGAATGATTGCAGTCGTGATCCTCATGCGGGACCGGTTAGCGGCTCATTCGCGCAATCGCCACCCCGTCTTGAAGATCCACGCGATAATGCCGACGCACAGTGCCAGGAATGCCAGCGTGAAGCCGAAAGCGATGCTGATCGGCACGTCAGACGATCCGGTGAAGGTCCAGCGCAGGCCGTTGATCAGGTAGAAGATCGGGTTGAACTGGGCGACCGTGCGCCACGGCTCTGCCAGCATCTCGATCGAATAGAAGGTGCCACCAAGGAAGGTGAGCGGCATCAGGATCAGCATCGGCACGATCTGCAGCTTCTCGAAGCCGTCCGCCCACAGGCCTAGGATGAAACCGAACAGCGCGAAGGCAGCCGCCACCAGCACGATATACCCGATGGCGAGAAGCGGATAGGCGATCGAGTAATCGACGAAGACCCGCGCGGTGATGAGGATGATCGCGGCGATGATGAGCGACTTCATGGCCGCTGCGCCGACAAAGCCGATGATCGTCTCACCCGCACCCACGGGCGCGGACAGTAGCTCGTAAATCGCGCCGGTGAACTTGGGCATGTAAATGCCGAAGCTGGCGTTGGAGGTGCTTTCGGAAAGCAGCGTCAGCATGATCAGGCCGGGCACGATGAAGGCGCCATAGGAGGCCCCGCCGAATTGGGCCGGGTCCATCTGGCTGCCAATGGCCGCGCCGAACACCACGATATAGAGCGAGGTGGTGAGCACGGGCGAAAGGATCGAGCCGAATGCCGTGCGGAAGAAGCGCTGCAATTCGTTCTTGAGGATGGCGATGGCACCGCGAATGTTCATGCTGCCACCTCCTGTCGGCCCTGCTCGACAAGGCCGACGAAAATATCCTCCAGCGAGGATTCGTGGGAATCAAGTCCGGTAAAGGCGATGTTGTTGCGGGTGAGGTCCTGCGCCAGTTCGGCCACGTCGCGCTTGCCCTTCCCGGTTCCGTCACCGCCGCGATAGACCAGCTTGCGGCCATCATCTTCCAGCACCAGGGGATATCCGGAGATTGCAGCAGGGATTGCGCTCATCGGCTCGGCCAGTTCGAACACCGCCTCGGTACGGCCCAGCTTCGCCATGATCGCTGTCTTGTCGTCAGTCAGCAGGATCTGGCCCTTGTTGATCACGCCCACACGGTCCGCCATCTCCTCGGCTTCCTCGATGTAGTGAGTGGTGAGAATGATGGTGGTGCCGCGCTCGCGCAGCGCCTCGATCTGTTTCCACATGTCGCGCCGCAGTTCCACGTCCACACCGGCAGTCGGTTCATCGAGGAACAGCAGGTCCGGATCATGGCTGAGAGCCTTGGCGATCATCACGCGGCGCTTCATTCCGCCGGAAAGCTTGCGGATCGGCTCATCACGCTTGTCCCACAGGCTGAGCGAACGCAGCACTTCCTCGATCCGCGCCTCGTCCGACGGGCAGCCGAACATGCCGCGCGAATAGCGCACCTGGCGGATCACCTTGTCGAACATGTCGAAGCTGAGTTCCTGCGGCACCAACCCGATGCGGCGACGGGCCTCGCGCCAGTTGCTGCGGATATCGCCGCCGAAAGCGCTGATGGTGCCGCCAGTCGGGTTCACCAGCCCGCAGACCGCGCCGATCAGCGTTGTCTTGCCCGCGCCGTTGGGACCGAGCAGCGCGAAAATCTCGCCCTTGCGGATCTGCAGATCGACACCGGCCAGCGCCTGCACGCCGCCCTTGTAGGTCTTCTCAAGACCGCGGATGTCGAGAATCGTTTCAGAGGATGTCGTGACCATGGGCGGGACTCTTGGCCACCCCAAAAGGTTTTACAAGCGAACTGTTTTTGATGTGCCCCAATGATTGCTTGCGTCACGCGATCGAGACAAAAATCATGATCCCCCACAATACCAGATCAGGAGCATCCGCATGAAGGGCTATTTCGATAACATCGAGAAGGCGACCGAAGACAATGAACTGTTCCGCAAGCTGCTCTACACCGGTCACAACATCCAGCTGGTGCTGATGACGATCCAGCCCGGCGAGGAAATCGGCGCCGAAGTGCATGACGACCGCGACCAGTTCTTCCGCTTCGAAACAGGCGAAGGCGAGGTAACGGTGGATGACAATGTCTACGCCATAAAGGCTTACGACGCGGTGATCGTGCCACAAGGTGCGGGGCACAATGTCCGCTGCACCGGGTCAGAGCCGCTCAAGCTCTATACCATCTAGGGCCCGCCCGAGCATATCGACGGCACTGTGCACAAGACCTGCGCCGAAGCTGAAACATCACACGAGCATTTCGACGGAAAGACGACCGAATAGGCTTCAGCGTTCCGGCAACAGCAAGGAAGAATCACCGTAGGAATAGAAGCGGTATTCCTGCGCGATGGTGTGGGCATAGGCGGCCTGCATCCGGTCCAGCCCCATCAGCGCGCTGACGAGCATGAAGAGTGTTGATTTGGGCAGGTGGAAATTGGTCATCAACCCGTCCACCGCGCGGAATTTGTATCCCGGCGTGATGAAGATCGAAGTGTCGCCTTCGAAGGGCTGGATCCGGCCATCCTCGTCCGCCGCGCTTTCCAGCAGGCGCAGCGCGGTGGTGCCCGCAGCAATCACCCGCCCGCCCTTCGCGCGCGCTTCGTTCAGCAGGGCGGCAGTCGCTGCATCGATCCGCCCGAACTCGGCATGCATTTTGTGGTCTGTGGTATCATCGGCCTTCACCGGCAGGAAAGTGCCTGCGCCGACATGCAGGGTGAGCGTGGTGCGGATTACGCCTGCATCGTCCAGCTCCTGCAGCAGGCGATCGGTGAAATGCAGCGATGCGGTGGGTGCCGCCACCGCGCCATCTTCTTTCGCGAAGATCGTCTGGTAATCCTTGCGGTCCTCGGCATCGGTCTCGCGCTTGCCCGCGATATAAGGCGGCAGCGGCATGCGCCCTGCCCGCTCCAGCAGCACTTCCACAGGCTCGTCACCATTGAAGGCGAGCGTGAAGCTGCCATCCTCGTGGCGCTGTTCGGCAATGGCGGAAGCATCGGCGGCGAATTCCAGCAAATCGCCTTCCTTCAAACGCTTGGCGTTGCGGATGAAGGCTTGCCAGCGGCGCAGATCGATCCGCTTGTGCAGGGTGACGCCAATCCGCGCCTCGCCGCGCCGCCCTTCCAGCTGGGCGGGGATGACGCGGGTATCGTTGAACACCATCACGTCGCCAGCGCGCAGCAATTGCGGCAGGTCACGCACGGATTTGTCAGCAAAGGGCGCAGTGCTGCCATCCACCAGCAACATGCGCGCGGCATCGCGCGGGCGCACGGGCCGCAAGGCTATGCGTTCTGGCGGAAGCTCGAAATCAAACAGGTCAACGCGCATGGGCGGCCCATATCCGCTCAAGCCTGCATCGCCAACGGGAAAGCCCGTTAGTTGCTGCCCGAATTGTTCAGCATGTCGGCAGTGAAGACCTGCTGCTGGCGCGGGGCCTGCGGCATCAGCTGCGGGACATTGTCCGACGCGATGGAGGCTTGCAGGATGCGCGTGGGGTTCGCCGGGGGCTCGCCCCGCTCGATTGCGTCCACGCCTTCCATGCCATCGATCACGCGGCCGAAATTGGTGTAATTCCGGTCCAGCGCGAAACGCGGGTAGAAGACGATGAAGAACTGAGAATTGGCGCTGTCCTCGCTCTGCGCGCGGGCCATGGAGACCGAGCCGCGCACGTGCGGGAACTGGTTGAATTCCTCTTCGAGATCCGGAAGCGACGATCCGCCCTGCCCTGTGCCGGTGGGGTCACCCGTCTGCGCCATGAAGCCATCGATCACGCGGTGGAAGATCACCCCGTTGTAGAAGCCAGAACGGGTCAGTTCCTTCACCCGCGCCACGTGGCTGGGTGCCCATTCGGGCACCAGACGGATTGCAACGCGGATGCCGTTCGACAGGTCGAGGTAGAGGATGTTCTCCAGATCCTCGGTCCCGTCGTAATTGGCTGCGATCGGGATGCGGGCAGGCACGACTTCGGTAGCAACCGCTTCGGCATCGATATCCTGCGCCATGGCGGGAGCAGTCAGCACTGCGCCCGCAGCGAGGGCGAGGCCAAGGGAAAGGCCGGTGGCGGCAAGCTTTTTCATGTGTCTCTTCGAAATATCCTGAATATGTCTTGGCACCTGCCCTAGTGGCTTGCCGCTGACAGTTCAATGAACATGGATCACGCGCCCACAGGCAAGGGCTGGCTTAGCCATCGCCCTTGCGGCCGATTTTTTCCATCCGTTCGACCACGCGCTCGCAAATGGGCGGGCTGACGAAGCGGGAAATATCCCCGCCATAGAAGGCAATTTCCTTTACCAGCTTGGATGCGATGGGTTGCAGCGAGATATCCGCCATCAGGAAGACCGTTTCGATCCCGGCATACAGCTGCTGGTTCATGCCCGCCATCTGGTATTCGTACTCGAAATCAGCCACGGCGCGCAGGCCGCGGATGATGATGGCGGCATTCTCGCGCTCGGCCACGTCCATCAGCAAGGCATCGAAGCCCTTGATCTCGACATTCTCGAGCCCGAGCCGCGCCACTTCGGAAGCCACCATATCCATCCGCTCTTCCGGCGTGAACAAGGGGTTCTTGGAAGGATTGGTGGTGACGCCGATAATCAGCCGGTCCACCAGCTTGGCTCCGCGCCGCATGATATCGGCGTGGCCCAGCGTGAACGGGTCGAAAGTGCCGGGATAAAGGCCGATGCGCGTTGCCATCAGCGGTCCCGCTCGACGATGAAGCGGGCGAGTGCGCGCAGCAGGTCTGCTTCTTTGCCGTGCTGGGCCAAATGGCCGATGGCTTGTTCGGACAATGCGCGCGCCTGTTCGCGGGCCTTGTCCACGCCCATCAGGCTGACGAAGGTGGCCTTGCCCTGCTCGGCATCCTTGCGCAGCGCCTTGCCGGCCTTGGCCTCGTCACCTTCCTCGTCCAGCAAATCGTCCGCGATCTGGAAGGCGAGGCCGATATCGCGGGCATAATTACGCAAATGGCCGCGCACTTCTTCCGGCACCTTGCCCAGGATCGCGCCCATTTCCACCGCTGCACCCAGCAAGGCGCCGGTCTTCAGTTGCTGAAGGCGGGTGACGGTGTGCAGATCGAACTCTTCCTCATCCGCCGCCATATCCATCACCTGGCCGCCAGCCATGCCGTTGTGGCCGCTGGCGATGGCAAGCGCGGAAACAAGCTCAGCCCGGATGAAGGGATCAGGGCTGATCTCGGTTCCGGAAAGCAGTTCAAATGCCAGTGCATGGAGCGAATCCCCGGCGAGGACGGCAATCGCCTCGTCATAGACCTTGTGAACCGTGGGCTTGCCGTGGCGCATGTCATCATCATCCATGCACGGAAGATCGTCGTGGATCAGCGAATAGACATGGATCGCCTCGATCGCGCAGCCTGCCCGCACAGCCGCATGGCGCGATCCGCCATACATTTCCGCAACGGTTGCCAGCAGCAGCGGACGCACGCGCTTGCCGCCACCGATGGCGGCATAGCGCATGGCCTCCACTAGCGGTGCACGGGCATCGTCCGGCACCGGCAGGATGAGGTCGAAAGCATTGTCGATATCGCGCTGGATACGCTGCAGGCCGCGGCCCAGCAGGTCATCAGCCAAGGTCAGCACCATATGCCTGCCCTACTCCGCGTCAAACGGCACGGTGGAAGCGGGCTTGCCATCGGGGCCAGCCACGATCTTCTCGATCCGCGCCTGCGCCGCATCGAGCCGCGCCTGGCAAAGGCCGCGCAGCTTCTCGCCGCGTTCGTAAAGCGCAATCGATTCGTCGAGCGGCACTTCACCGCTTTCCAGCTGTTGCACGACCTGTTCGAGCGCTCGCAGCGCCTGTTCGAAGGACATTTCGTCCGGATTGGGGGCCTCTTGGTCCATAGCGCACGGTTTGGCGGGGACAGCGCGCGTGGTCAAGCACGGCGGGACTAGCGACTCCTGAACTTGCTCGCTAAGGGCCATTGCCATGTCCGATATTACTCCCGAAGTCGTCAAGGCACACGGCCTCAGCCCCGAAGAATATGACAGCGTGCTCCACGCGCTGGGCCGCGAGCCCAACCTTGTCGAGCTCGGCATCTTTTCGGTGATGTGGTCAGAGCATTGCTCCTACAAATCCTCGCGCCTGCACCTGAAGAAGCTGCCGACCGAGGCTCCGTGGGTGATCTGCGGCCCCGGCGAGAATGCTGGCGTGATCGACATTGGCGACGGGCAGGCCTGTATCTTCAAGATGGAGAGCCACAACCACCCCAGCTATATCGAGCCTTACCAAGGCGCGGCCACGGGCGTTGGCGGCATCCTGCGCGACGTGTTCACCATGGGCGCGCGCCCTGTTGCCAATGCCAATGCGCTGCGCTTCGGTCGGCCTGACCACCCCAAGATGAAGCACCTTGTGCAGGGCGTGGTCGCGGGCATTGGCGGCTATGGCAATTGCGTGGGCGTGCCCACCGTTTGCGGCGAGACCAATTTCGACCCCGCCTACGACGGCAACATCCTCGTCAACGCGATGACCGTTGGCGTGGCAGACACGGACAAGATCTTCTATTCGGCAGCAACGGGCGTGGGCAATCCCATCGTCTATGTCGGCTCCAAGACCGGCCGCGATGGCATCCACGGCGCGACCATGGCCTCTGCCGACTTCGGCGAGGATGCCGAGGAAAAGCGCCCCACCGTGCAGGTGGGTGACCCCTTCACCGAAAAGCTGCTGATCGAGGCCTGCCTTGAGCTGATGGCCACCGATGCCATCGTCGCCATCCAGGACATGGGCGCAGCCGGCCTCACCTCCTCCAGCGTGGAAATGGCCACCAACGGCAAGGCGGGCATCCGTCTTGACATGAACATGGTGCCCTGCCGCGAAGAAGGCATGACGCCTTACGAAATGATGCTGAGCGAAAGCCAGGAGCGCATGCTCATGGTGCTCAAGCCCGGCAAGGAAGAGATGGCCGCGGCGATCTTCAAGAAGTGGGAGCTGGATTTTGCGGTGATCGGTGAAGTCACCGATACGCGCCACATGGTGCTGGAATTCAACGGCGAAGTCGTGTGCGACATTCCGCTTGGTCCGCTTGCTGCCGATGCGCCGGAATATGACCGCCCTTACCTGTCGATGGATGACTACACCGCATGGGCGGGCATCAAGCCGATGACCGAACGCCCGGATACGACCGATGTCGGCGGGGACCTGATCAAGCTGTTGGCTTCGCCCAACCTGTCCTCGCGCAAGTGGATCTCGGAGCAGTATGACAGTCAGGTCGGCGCGGATACGCTGCAGACCGGCGGCGATGCCGGCGTGGTGCGCGTGCACGGCACCAAGAAGGCGCTGGCAATCAGCACGGATTGCACGCCGCGCTATGTCCATGCCAACCCCTATGAAGGCGGCAAGCAGGCGATTGCGGAAGCATACCGCAACCTGTGCGCCGTGGGCGCGCGTCCGCTGGCGGTGACCAACTGCCTCAACTTCGCGAACCCGCAGCGCCCCGAGATCATGGCGCAGTTCGTCCACGCGCTGGACGGCATGGGCAATGCCTGCCGCGTGCTCGATTTCCCGATCGTTTCGGGCAATGTCAGCCTTTACAACGAGAGCAAGGCGACCGGCGGCGGCTCTGCCATCCTGCCCACCCCTGCCATCGGCGGTGTAGGCCTGATCGACGATTACGAGAAGATGATGACCATGCCGTTCAAGGCAGAGGGCGACACCATTTACCTCGTGGGTTCGGAGGAATGGGCCACGCCCGATCCGCAACGCTCGCACATCGGCAAGTCGCTGTGGCTGAAGGAAATCCACGGCCGCGACGAAGGCCGCGCCCCGCCGGTGGACCTGACGCAGGAGAAATATGCCGGCGAGACCATCCGCGAACTGATCGAGGCTGGCCTCGTGAGCGCAGTGCATGACGTATCGGACGGCGGCATCGCCGTGGCGCTGGCCGAGATGGCCATGGCCAGCGGGCTTGGCGCAGAAGTATCCGCCAACGAAGCCTATACCAGCGCACAGTGGTGGTTCGGCGAGGATCAGGGACGCTACATCATCACCGTTCCGGACGTCGAAGCCTTCAACGCGCAGATGGCCAAAGGCACGCGCGATGAAGACACCGCCGGCGTCGGCTTCCGCCGCCTCGGCACGGTGAAGGGCGACACGCTGTTCGGCAAGACCGTCGCCGAGATGCGCGAGGCTCACCAGTCGTTCTTCAAGGACTGGATGGAATCCTAAGGCCAGCTAGTCCGCTTCGGCGGTGACCAGCAGGTACTTGTCGATGTCGTCGGCGATGGCGTGCGCGCCTTCGTCGCCATCGAGCGCGCGCAGTTCGTCGCGCAGCTTTTCGAACGCCAGGCGGCGCTCCTCGCCTTCCGCGGTGTCCTCGATCACCTCGAGGTAAATCGTGGCGGCGAGCAGCCATAGGCTGTCTGCCCCTTCGATATCCTCCACAGCGCGGGCAAACGGCTCGCCCATATGGCGGAACTCGCCTTCGTCGGTGAGCCGGAACATGGCGATGACCGGCGTTCCCCGGTGGTAGGCCTGCCGAATACACGCCCCCACCATGCGGATGGATGGGACGTGTCAAGCGGGGTTGGCGCAGGTGCATAGTCCCCGCCACGGCGGTCGGAAAAGCTGCCCTCCAGATTCAGCAACTGCGGGCCGTCACCCTTCAAATATTGCTGCGGCGAGAGCTCTACCGTCAGGTAGCAAATCTCCCTCCTACCTGATCCCACGCACTTTTCGGGGCCGGGATCGACAGAACCCAGCACCACCAGATCAGCCTGCTCAAGAAGCTCGATATTGGTCGGAATGTGATAGCCTTCCCACACCGTGCAAGCCGAGGCCTCAACCGACGCGAGAGCAGCAATTGCCAGCAGGATCAGGGACTTCTTCATCGCAAGACATTCCCACGCCTTGCCCTTGCAAGCAAGCTATCCCGCGACCCACTCGCTTTGCGGCACTTCCAGCAGCTTGAGCAGTGCAGTCAGGTCACCACGATCCACCCAGCCATTGGCAGCAAGGCGTGCCTTGGGCTTGGCGTAATAGGCGATGCCGTAAGTCGAGGCTTGCAGCATCGGGATATCGTTCGCGCCGTCGCCTGCGGCCATGCTGCGGGCATTCACGCCAAGGCTTGCCATTTCCTCGCGCAGGACGTTTTCCTTGGTTTCGCTGTTGCAGATCGCACCGATCAAGCCGCCGGTCATCTTGCCATCAGCCACTTCGAGGCTATTGCCGACCACGCGTTCAAAGCCGATCTGGCCCGCGACATCATCAGCAAAATGATGAAAGCCGCCCGTTACCAGAACCGTGCGGCAGCCGTGGGCCTTCAGCGTTTCAACCAGCACCCGCGCGCCGGGATTGGGTCGAATGCGTTCATCGAGGCACTGCCGGATCGCGCTTTCATCAAGCCCTGCGAGCAGCCCCACACGCTCCTTCAGCGCGTCATTGAAATCCAGTTCGCCCAGCATCGCGCGCTCGGTAATGGCGGCGATCTGCGGCTTCAGGCCAGCAAAGTCAGCCAGCTCGTCAATGCATTCCTGACCGATCATGGTCGAATCCATGTCCGACACGAAAAGGTTGGGCATCGCGATGGCATCGCGAGAGATGATCGCGTCGCTGGGCGCGAAGTGCACGTCGATGGCGCTGCGCAGCGCTTCCATGTCATCGCCCGGCAATTCCAGCTGCAACACCTCGCCGCAGGAATCGAGCATGAAGGCGTTGGCCAGCTTCATTCCTGCCGCCTCCAGCGAAGCCTTCGCCGCATCAAGGCGTGTTTCCAGCGAGTTCGGGTCTGCTATCAGGCGGGCAATGAGCAAGGGTATTTCTCCAGAGGCGAATCCGCCAAAAAACTCGGTGGCGCTCATTGCAGGGCCAACCGCCAGCGGCAAGAGCGATCTCGCCGTGAAGCTGGCGCTCGCCTTGCAGGATGCCGGGCGCAAGGCAGTGGTGATCAATGCCGACAGCGCGCAGGTCTATGCCGATCTGCGGATATTGAGCGCGCGGCCTTCCGAAGAGGATATGGCGGGCGTTCCGCATGAATTGTTCGGCGAATGGGATGGCGCGCAGCCCTGCTCGGCAGCGGACTGGGCGGCGGCGGCAAAGGAGAGGATCGCGCGGTGCCATGCAGAAGGTGCCGTTCCGATCCTCGTTGGCGGAACAGGGCTCTATATCGGGACCTTGCTTGACGGAATTTCCCCCATCCCCGCGATTGACGAGGCTGTGCGCGGGGATGTGCGCGCGCTCGATACCGCCAGCGCCTATGCCACGCTGCAGGTGGAGGACCCGGAACGCGCCGCCCTGCTTGCCCCGGCGGATTCCCAGCGGATCGCGCGCGCGCTGGAAGTGGTCCGCTCTACCGGCAAGCCGCTTGCGCACTGGCAGCAACAGAAGTCGGGCGGGATCGGCGATGCCATCACCCTCGCCCCGCTGGTGCTGCTGCCGGATCGCGAGGAGGTTTATGCCCGCTGCGACATGCGCTTCGAGTGGATGCTCGACAACGGCGCGCTGGAGGAAGTTCAGGCCCTGCTGGACCGCAGGCTTGACCCGGATCTGCCCGTGATGAGGGCCATCGGCGTACCCGAAGTGGCCGGGCTGCTGGGCGGCGAACTGACCCGCGAGGATTCGCTGGAAAAGGGCCAGCAGGCGACACGAAATTACGCGAAACGGCAGTTTACGTGGCTTCGGAACCAGTTTCCGCAAGAATGGCCGCGGCAGGCGCCAGAAAATGTCTCACTGAAGCCACAGTTTGAAATATTATTCCTGTAATGGGGGTTGACAAGACATTTCCTGTCTCATAGCTAGGCGCCCACATTGAGTTTTCGAGTTGGAGAGGAGTGACCCGGCACGAGCGATCGTGCCGGGTCTGCTATTTTCCGACCGACCAGTCCGGACAAATCCCGGGGAGATATTGAAGTGACCAAGGAATGCAGCGGCGCTGCCATCTTGTGCGAAACACTGGTGCGGCAGGGGGTCGAATTCGTGTTCGGCTATCCCGGAGGCGCAGTGCTGCCGATCTATGACGAACTGTTTTCGGATGACCGCATCCGCCACATCTTGGTGCGCCACGAAGCCGGTGCTGCCCATGCTGCGGAAGGCTATGCCCGCTCCACCGGCAAGCCCGGCGTGGTGCTCGTCACCTCAGGCCCCGGTGCAACAAACGCCATCACCGGCATTGCCGACGCATTCCTCGATTCCATCCCGCTGGTGGTGATCACCGGCCAGGTGGCGACCAACCTGATCGGCACCGACGCCTTCCAGGAAGCCGACACCATCGGCCTTACCCGCCACTGCACCAAGCACAACTATTTGGTGAAGGACCCGAACGACCTCGCCGCGACGATCGAGGAAGCCTTCGAGATCGCCACCACCGGCCGCCCCGGACCGGTCGTGATCGATATTCCCAAGAATGTGCAGGTTGCCACGGCCCCGCTGCAGGACGGCCCGGCCCAGCGCCCGAAGCGGTACATGCCGCGCATGGTTGCTGCGGCTGACGAGATTGCCGAAGCTGTCGAGATGATCGCCAACGCCAAGGCGCCGATCTTCTATACCGGCGGCGGCGTGATCAATTCCGGTCCGCGCGCGACTGAGCTGCTGCGCAAGCTGCAGGAACTGACCGGCGCACCCGTCACCTCGACGCTGATGGGCCTCGGTGCTTTCCCGTCTGATCATGCAGACTGGCTGGGCATGCTCGGCATGCACGGCACGCTGGAAGCCAACATGGCAATGAACAAGTGCGACGTGATGGTGAACATCGGCGCGCGCTTCGATGACCGTGTGACCGGCCGCCTCGACGCGTTCAGCCCAGATTCGAAGAAGATCCACATCGATATCGACCGCGCCAGCATCAACAAGGTTGTGCCGGTTGACCTCGGCATCATCGGCGATTGCGCCACCGTTCTCGAACAGCTGATCGAGGCATGGGGCAAGCGCAAGGCTGCCGACCTTGGCGAGTGGAAGGCCCGCATCGAAGGCTGGCGCGCCCGCGAAAGCCTTGCCTACCCTGTGCGCGATGACACCATCATGCCGCAGCTGGCGATTGAGCGGCTGTTCGCTCTCACCCGCGACAAGGACCCGATCATCACCACCGAAGTGGGCCAGCACCAGATGTGGGCGGCGCAGTATTTCGGCTTCTTCGGGCCCAACAAGTGGCTCACCTCTGGCGGCCTTGGCACCATGGGTTACGGCCTGCCTGCTGCCATCGGCGCGCAGCTGGGCAATCCGGATTCACTGGTGATCGACGTTGCCGGCGAAGCATCGATCCAGATGAACATCCAGGAACTAGGCACCGCCAGCCAGTTCCGCCTGCCGGTGAAGATCTTCATCCTCAACAATGAATACATGGGCATGGTCCGCCAATGGCAGGAACTGACCTATGAAAGCCGCTATTCGAACAGCTATTCCGACAGCCTGCCCGATTTTGTGAAGCTGGCAGAGGCTTATGGCTGGAAGGGCATCCGCATCACTGACGAGGCTGATCTCGACGCGGGCATCATGGCCATGATCGAGCATGACGGGCCGGTGATTGTCGACTGCCAGGTGTCGAAGGAAGCCAACTGCTTCCCGATGATCCCCTCGGGCGCGGCCCATACCGAAATGCTGCTGTACGGCGACCAGCACGCCGGAACCATGGAAGACGAAGCGAAGGCACTGGTGTGATGAAAATCCAGCATAGAGAATCCGAACGCCACGTGCTGGCGATCACCGTTGACAACGAGCCGGGCATCCTGGCCAAGATCACAGGCCTGTTCACCGCGCGCGGTTACAATATCGACAGCCTGACCGTGGCTGACATTGCCGAGAACCACTCGATCAGCCGCATCACCATCGTCACCAACGGTCCGCCCGAGGTGATTGACCAGATCGAGGCGCAGCTTGACCGGCTGGTGCCCGTTCACAAGGTGGTCGACCTTACCCAGGCCGGCCCGCATGTGGAACGCGAACTGGCGCTGGTGAAGGTGGCAGGAACCGGCGACAAGCGCGTGGAAGCACTGCGCCTTGCCGACATCTTCCGCGCCCGGCCCGTCGACACCACCACCGGCAGCTTCGTGTTCGAGATCACCGGACCGCCGGACAAGATCGACACATTCATCACCCTGATGCGCGAATTGGGGCTGGTGGAAGTCGGCCGCACGGGCATCGTCGGCATGATGCGCGGGGCTGAAGCCGCCTAGGCGAAAACAGTCCGAAAATCCGGTTGCAATTGCGCCTGTTTCAGGCGGAACCTGATCTTTTGTTGACCCCGCGAAATTGTCGGCTATCGCCGCCCGCAGAATTTTTGACCGGAGCGGACATCGCTCCGCCAGACAGAACACCCGTTAGGACGAGAAATGAAAGTTTATTACGACGCCGATTGCGACCTGAACCTGATCACCGACAAGAAGATCGCCGTGCTCGGCTATGGCAGCCAGGGCCACGCACACGCACAGAACCTGCGTGACAGCGGCGTGAAGGACGTTGCGATCGCCCTGCGTCCCGGTTCGGGCAGCGCGAAGAAGGCGGAAGGCGCCGGCTTCAAGGTGCTTTCCAACAAGGAAGCGGCCGCATGGGCTGACGTGCTCATGATCCTCGCACCTGACGAACACCAGGCTGCCATCTGGGCGGATGACCTTGCCGGCAACATGAAGCCCGGTGCAGCCCTCGCCTTCGCGCACGGCCTGAACATCCACTTCGGCCTGATCGAAGCGCCTGCCGATATCGACGTGATCATGATTGCCCCTAAGGGCCCGGGCCACACCGTGCGCGGCGAATACCAGAAGGGCGGCGGAGTGCCCTGCCTGATCGCGGTTCACAACGATGCATCGGGCAATGCCCACGATATCGCGCTGGCCTATGCCTCGGGCGTTGGCGGCGGCCGTTCGGGCATCATCGAAACCAACTTTAAGGAAGAGTTCGAGACTGACCTCTTCGGCGAACAGGTTGTTCTGTGCGGCGGAATCACCCACCTGATCCAGGCCGGTTTTGAGACGCTGACCGAAGCCGGTTACGCTCCGGAAATGGCTTACTTCGAGTGCCTGCACGAAACCAAGCTGATCGTGGACCTGCTGTACGAAGGCGGCATCGCCAACATGCGCTACTCGATCTCCAACACCGCCGAATATGGTGATATCACCACCGGCCCGCGCATCATCACCGCCGAAACCAAGGCCGAAATGAAGCGCGTGCTCGACGATATCCAGTCGGGCCGCTTCGTGAAGAACTTCGTGCTCGACAACCGCGCCGGCCAGCCCGAGCTGAAGGCTGCCCGCAAGCGTGCCGAAGCGCATCCTATTGAGCAGACCGGTTCGCAGCTGCGCGCCATGATGCCGTGGATTTCGGCCAACAAGCTGGTGGATCAGGAAAAGAACTGATCGGCCTTCCAGTCGAACGGCAAAACAGGGGAGCGGCGCAAACCGCTCCCCTGTTTTTGTGCCTGCAAGCGATCTAGTCTCTCACCGGAGGAGAGTGCGATGGCAGGGCACAAGGTTTATGCAATGAGTTTCGGCAGCGTCTATCCGCCGATGCTCAACAAGGTCGAGCGCAAGGGGCGCAGCAAGGCAGAGCTGGACGAGGTGATCCGCTGGCTTACCGGCTATGACGATGCAGCGCTGGCGACTGCAATTGCAGATGGGCGGACAATCGAACAGTTCTGGACCACCGCCCCTTCACTCAATGCCAATCGCGAACTGATCAAGGGCGTGGTCTGCGGCGTGCGCGTGGAGGAAGTGGCAGAACCGCTGATGCGCGAGATCCGCTACCTCGACAAGCTGGTGGACGAGCTGGCCAGGGGCAAGGCGATGGAAAAGGTGCTGCGCAAACCCTGAACGCGCCTCGGCTTTCTGCCGTATTCGCCGAAATTGTAACTTCTCGTATCACTCGGCGCGAATGCTAGACATTAGCAGTTTGGCTCGCCACATTGCGCGCCGGAAACATTCCACTGGGAGACCCCTCAATGCGTAAAACTGTTCTCACCATTGCCGGTGCCGCGGGCATTACCGCCCTCACCTTCGGCGCGCTCAATGCGCAAGGTGGCGCGGCCGCGCTGGATACAAGCTCGGTTGAATCCGGCACCTATGTTGCCGATGCCGGCCACTCGATGGTCAGCTGGAGCGTCAGCCACCTCGGCTTCAACGACTATTTCGGCATCTTCGGCAATGTTAGCGGCACACTGGATCTCGATGTCGATGATATCACCAAGTCCTCTGTCGACGTGACCATCCCGATCGCTTCCGTCGTTGTGCCGAGCGAAGGTCTGAAGGGTCACTTCTTCCGCCCGGGCAATGATGGCGCTGCGCCCGATTTCTTCGGCCCGAACCCGGAACCGGCCCGTTTCGTGTCTACCTCGGTGCATTCGACGGGTGACACCACGGCGGAAATCATGGGCAACCTCACCCTCAACGGTGAAACCCATCCGGTGACGATCCAGGCTGAACTTTCCGGCCGGGGCACCAACGCGATGAACCAGAAGGCCACGCTTGGCTTCCACGGCACCGCCACCATTACCCGCTCGCAGTACAATGTGAGCTTCGGCATCCCGTTCGGCATTCCCGACCAGGTGCCGCTGGAAATCTCGGTCGCTTTCGAAAAGTAAGACCGGCAGCAAAACTGCCTGATGAAGCGCGCGGCCTCTCACGGGGTCGCGCGCTTTCTTTATGTGCACGCTAGACTTTCGTTAAGCATGTGCCCATATGCTGCGCACCATGCACAGTCGCACGATCCTATCGCTGCTTCGACTTACACGCCCTTAGGCGTGGCAAAGGCCCTGCGCGCGGCGCACGGGCAACCCGCCTAAGGTTTTCATCATATCACAGTCGAATTCAGCGCACAGGCCTTGCCGTGCGCACAATAAGCGATAAGGGCTTCTCGCCATGTCCATGCTTAAAGATCCGAGCCGAAAATACCAGCCATTCCCGCAGGTGAACTTGCCTGACCGGCAGTGGCCTTCGCGCACCATTACCGCCCCACCCCGCTGGCTCTCCACAGACCTGCGCGATGGCAACCAGTCGATCATCGATCCGATGGACGGCGTAAAGAAGAAGCGCTTCTTCGACCTGCTGGTGGAGGTGGGCGTGAAGGAAATCGAGGTCGGCTTCCCCAGTGCCGGCCAGACCGAGTTCGATTTCATCTCCGGCCTCGTGCGTTCGGGCGCGATCCCGGATGATGTGACCGTGCAGGTGCTCACCCAGTCACGCGAAGACCTGATCAAGCGCAGCTTCGAAAGCCTCGAAGGTGCTAAGCAGGCCATCGTCCACCTCTACAACGCCGTGAGCCCGGCGTGGCGCGACATCGTGTTCCGCATGAGCCGCGACGAGGTGCGCCAGATCGCCATCAACGGTGCCAAGCTGCTGCGCGATGAAGCGGCCAAGCGCCCCGATACCGACTGGCACTTCCAGTATTCGCCGGAAACCTTCTCCACCGCAGAACTCGATTTCAGCCTCGAGGTTTGCGAAGCGGTGATGGAAGTCTTGCAGCCCACGCCCGAGCATCCGGTAATCCTGAACCTGCCTGCCACGGTGGAAGCGGCAACGCCCAACATCTATGCCGACCAGATCGAGTATTTCTGCCGCAACCTGCCCAACCGCAGCAGCGCGGTGATCAGCCTGCACACCCATAATGACCGCGGCACCGGTGTCGCGGCGGCAGAACTGGGCATCATGGCTGGCGCAGACCGTGTGGAAGGCTGCCTGTTCGGCAATGGCGAGCGCACCGGCAATTGCTGCCTCGTGACGGTGGCGATGAACCTCTATACTCAGGGCGTCGATCCCAAGCTCGACTTCAGCGATATCGACAAGATCATCGAGACGGTCGAATATTGCAACCAGCTGCCCGTGCACCCCCGCCATCCCTATGGCGGCGAACTGGTGTTCACGGCCTTTTCCGGCAGCCATCAGGATGCCATCAAGAAGGGCTTCGAGGCACAAGGCGCACGCAATGACGAATTGTGGCGCGTGCCATACCTGCCCATCGATCCGGCAGACCTCGGGCGCAGCTACGAAGCCGTCATCCGCGTCAATTCGCAGAGCGGCAAAGGCGGCTTTGCCTGGGTTCTGGAACAGGACCAGGGCCTGAAGCTGCCCAAGAAGCTGCAGGCGGATTTCTCACGCCACGTACAGCTGACGGCGGACGAACTGGGCCGTGAGCTCAACGCGGCGGACATCTGGACCTGCTTCAAGCAAGCCTATTATGTGAAGGTGGATAAGCGCCACTTTCGCCTCGTCGATTTCGAAGAGAACAAGGGCAGTGACGGCACCCGCCTGTTTGCCGGCACCATCGAAGTGGATGGCAAGGCGCGCAGCGTTTCCGGCCGCGGCAAGGGCCTGATCTCCTCCGTCGCCGCAACGCTGAAGGAATCCTTCGGGGTGGAGCTGGAAGTGCTCGACTATTCCGAACACGCCCTTGGTGCCGGCACGGACGCACAGGCTGCGGCCTATGCCCAGTGCGCGCTGCCGGATGGTGAAGTGGTCTGGGGTGTGGGGATTGACGAGGACGTGGCCACCGCCAGCGTTCGCGCGATCCTGTCTGCCGCCAACGCCGCTGCCGCGCGTCCGGCCACCTCCGCCTAAGTAGGACTACCTGCGCTCACCCAAGCGCTTTCAACATCGCCATCAGGGCAAGACCGGCCACAGCAATAATTGTGGCCGGTCATGCTCGAACTCATCCCCTACATGCTTATCGTCGCCATCGCAGGTGCAGCGGGCGTCCTGTGCTTCCGGCAGGCAACGGGCTTGCCTGAAACACGGCATCTGGCGGAGAGGATTGTCCATCTTGAGCGGGAGCTGGAACAAGCCCGCAAACAAAGCGCCGAGGCCTGCGAACGGCGCGCCCATGCGCTGTCCCGTCTCAGCCACGAACTGCGCACACCTATGAACGCGATCCTCGGCTTCACCGAACTCCTGCTGGCAGGTGATCTTGAGGATAGCCAGCGCAAGCAGGTGCAGATGATATCCGAATCCGGGTGTACCATGCTGCGGCTGCTGAATGACATTCTCGACATCACCCGACTCGAGAACGGGAAGTTCCGACTTGTCGAGGAAGCCACGGAACTTGCCGGGGAACTGCAATACTGCGCCGAACTGGTCGAAGCTGGCAACGACAATCACGGATCGCGCATAAGGCTGCAGATCGATCCTGCCTTACCCCCAAGCGTGAAACTTGACCGCATCCGGTTGCGCGAAGTGTTGCTAACCCTTGTCGGCAACGCAGTGAAGCATTCGGGTGGCGGCTTGGCGGCGCTGGAAGCTCATGCCATTGACCATGACAGGAAGGACGGGCTTGAGATCCTCGTTCGTGACACCGGCCGGGGGATCGGGCCGGAACGGCAGGCCGTGCTGTTCGAGCCATTCTACAGCAAACAACCCGGGATTGGTGACGAGGTCGCAAGATCCGGGCTTGCCATGCCCATCGCCTGGCAAGTGGTCCGGCATATGGGAGGAAACCTGACGGTGGACAGCATACCCGGAATCGGCAGCACTTTCACGATCCGCCTGCCGCTCAATGCCGCCGTAGCCGAGCAGCACGAGCATGCTGCTTCAGCCTTTCCAGCCAACTCCCCCAGCCCGCGGGTCCTGGTTGCCGAGGACAACGCTATAAACCAGCAGCTGATCCTCGTCATGCTGCGGTGCCTCGATATCGAAGCAGACCTTGTGGCTGACAGTGAAGAAGCAATTGCTGCGGTGGCCCGGGCAAGCCAGCAAGGCAGGCCTTACCGCCTCGTCCTGATGGATGTGCAGATGCCGGGCATGGATGGGCTGGAAGCGACCCGCCAACTGCGCAGTTCCGGACAGGATACGCCCGCATTGCCAATCATCGCGCTTACCGCCAACTGCCTTACCGAAGAGGTGGAGGCTTGTCGCAAGGCCGGCATGCAGGCGCATGTCGCAAAGCCCATCCGCCTGTTCGACCTCGCCGAAAAGCTGAAAACCTACATAGTTCTGGCGGCGGAGTGCGGTCTTGCCAGTTCACAAGATTCCCACAGCAGCGCGGCGGATAACCTCGATGTGCGCCGAACTGTGTTTACCGCCTCTGTCTCGATGGCTGCGCTGGAAGACAAATATCTTTGCCGCAAGCAGATGCTGCTGGAACAGGTGACCGAAATCCTCGCGCAGGATGCAGCGAAAGCGGACTGGGAGCGCCTGCTGCGCGAACTGCACAGGGTGGCCGGGACAGCGGCGAATTTCGGCAATGCAGACTTTGGCCAGCTGTCGCGCGAACTCGGCGATCTGGTGCGCGCCACACCGGATCCGGCACATCGGCAAGCCTTGCTGTCGCAAGCTTACGCGCAAATGCGCAAGGCTGCCTGACGCTATCAGCCCTCGCCCACGTCGGTCGTAGCCCAGAGCGCATCTGCCATCGCATCCAGCTCGGCGAAGTCCACGTTCTGTCCCAGCGGGTCGAAGCGGTTCAACTGCATCCTCTGACTGGCTGGCTGCAACGGGCTTCGGCGAAGCGCCGCCTGCCACAGCCGCATCCGCATCAGCACCTCTTCCGCGGTAAGGTCCTCGTCCTGCCGGCGCCGCGCATTCCAGTGCCCCTCGATCTGCGCCACGCGGGCGCTGACCACCTCGTTATACATGCGGTGCGGCCCGCGATGCAGCGGCAGGCCGAGCACGACCGCCGCCTTTTCCACTGCGGGCAACAACAGGCCGTTGAAGCGGAAATCGTCGAAGCCGATGCGCTCGCGCCCGATCCGATCAAGCAACCTGGCAAAGTGGCGCTGACCCAGCAATTGGCGCGGCAACAGGTGGTGGCGCTGCATTCCGCGCTGATATCCCGGCTTGCCCGGCAAGTTGACCGAGCGAAACGGAATACGCGCGCGAACAGCGTTGAAAAGCCCCCCATTCGTCCTTGACGAATGGGGCCCTGCTAACGGGATCCCCTCCACACAGAGACAATGCCTCCATCTTCGTGCGGCTCCAACACCAAAGTGTCACCCGTGGGGCCGGTCAGCGACATAGTCTCTTCGATCTTGCCGCTTTCCACCAGCCAGTGGAGCAGACGAAGCGCGACCTTGGCACCTTGCGTCCGGTCTTGTGCAAGGTCAGCATCCAGCAGCAGTTCCTGCCCGGTAAAAAGGGCAAGGCCGCGGCTGCGCAGCGATCCGTCCGGCTTGGTGATCAGGCTGGTAAGGCCGAATCCGGGAAATGCGCCACCGCCGAGCCAGCGGGTGACAGACTCGCGGAAATAGGCGGGCTCGCAAACCGAACCTGCAGGGGGCCAGGCAATGGCC
>CAYXTJ010000019.1:20663-27043 GCA_964467715.1 uncultured Sphingomonadaceae bacterium | reverse complement strand
AACCCCGCGCTCAGCCTTTTCGCTTACCAGCGCGGGTGTTAGATTGGCCGTGCGGGCCAGTTGCGGAGCCCACAAGCGGAGCACGGCGATAATGAAAATGCGGTCATGGCTATTTGTCCCCGGCGACAGCGAGCGCAAGCTGGCCAAGGTCGCCGCCGTTGGCGCGGACGTGGTGGTGATCGACCTGGAAGATGCCGTGGCAGACCATGGCAAGATCCCGGCCCGCAAGCTGGCGACGCAGTGGCTTTCATCCCACCGCCAGCAAGTGACCGCGGGCAACGGGTTCCAGCGCTGGGTGCGCATCAACCAGTTGGACGGGCATCACTGGCGCGAGGACCTTGCCACCGTGATGGCAGGCCAGCCGGACGGAATTATCATTCCCAAGGCCATTGGGCCGGACCAGCTGCGCATGTTCTCCGCCGAATTATACGAGGTGGAGCAGCGCAACGGCATCACTCCCAACACCACGCGGATCATGCCCATGGTGGGCGAAACCGCGAAGACCGCACTCACCATCAGCGCCTATGCCAGTGAAGAATTGCCGCGCCTTGGCGGGATGACCTGGGGATCGGAAGACCTCGCCAATGCGCTGGGCGCCAGCCGCAAGCGCGATGCACCGGGCCAGTGGACCGACGTGTTCCGCATGGTGCGGGCGCAGGTCCTGCTGTGCGCCCGCGCGTCAGGCGTTGCGCCGGTCGATACGCTGCATTCCAGTTTCCGAGACCTCGACGGGTTGAAGGCCGCTGCCGAAGCCAGCTTTGCCGATGGTTTTGCAGGGATGCTCGCCATCCATCCGGATCAGGTGGCAGTAATCAATGCTGCTTTCTCGCCGGGCAAGGAACAGGTGGCAGAGGCGCAAGCCATCGTGGACCTGTTCGCCGCCAATCCGGGCGCTGCCGCGCTTTCGCTGGAAGGGCGCATGGTCGAACAGCCGCACCTGATGCAGGCGCGCCGCGTGCTGGAAAGCGCGCGCTAGAAGTTTAGTCTTCGGGGAGGCTTACGGCTTCATCCGAAGGGGGCGATGCGGCATCGGGTTCTCCGCCCTCCGCATCGCCGCCGCCCGTTTCTGCGTCATCGCCGATGGCCGACGCATCCCCTGCACCGCTGCCATCGCCCGATGCCGGCTCGTCCTGCAACAGCGGCGGCTGCGAGCTCAACTGGTCGGTCGCGATCATCTCGTCGCTGATGGAGGAAGGCAGGATCTCGCCCGAAGCCTCGCGCCCGTCATCGCTGGCGGCTGCCGTCTCTTCCGGGGCCTCGTCACCGCAGGCAGCCAGCAGCGCAAGCGGGGCAATGGCGGCGATTGTCAGGCGGGACAGACGAAACTTGGCCACTGTACTCAATCCTCCAGCGCGGCAAGGAAAGCGCCGCTGCGTTTCTGCAATGCCTCATCCCACTCGCCCGGCGCAAGCTGAATGCCGAGCCGCGCCATGCTGGTAACGCCGAATTCGGCGATGCCGCAAGGCACGATGCCGGTGAAATGGGACAGGTCGGGGTCAAGATTGACTGAAAAGCCGTGCATCGTCACCCAGCGCCGTACGCGCACGCCGATGGCACCGATCTTGGCCTCGCGCCCGTCGATATCCTTCGTCCAGATGCCCACGCGGTCAGGCACCGCCCATCCCTCGACGCCGAAATCGCCCAGCGTATCGATCACCCAGCTTTCCAGCCCGTGCACGAAGCGGCGCACGTCCTTCCCGCGGCGCGAAAGATCGAGCAGCACATAGCCCACCCGCTGACCCGGCCCATGATAGGTATGCCGCCCGCCGCGCCCCGTCTCGACCACGTCGAATCGCGGGTCGAGCACCTCGGCCGGGTCGGCGCTAGTACCTGCGGTGTAAACCGGCGGGTGGTCCAGCAACCAGATCAACTCTGCTGCCTCTCCCGCACGAATGGCATCGTTGCGCGCTTCCTGCTTGGCCAGCGCCTCGCGATAGGGAACCGGCTGGTCCGACAGCCGCCATTCTACGGGAGGAGAGGAATTGATGCTGTTCATGGCTTTGGCGATTGCGTGGCGCAGTCTCCACGGTTTATCAAGCAGCCATTGCAACGGGATACAGCACCATGAATTTCGACATGACCCGAACTTGGAACAACTGCGTATCGCTGGTGCAGTCCAATTTCCAGCTGCTGGCATTGCTGGCAGGTGTTTTCATCCTGATTCCCAACCTCATCTTCTACATCGCCGCGCCAGACGTGATGGCCGCAGCAAGCACGATGGGCACGGACGAGGATCAACTGATCGCCCTGCTGCAGGAAAATACCGGGACGCTGATCGGAGTCGGCCTGTTCGTGATGGTGGCGCAGTTCATCGGCTATGCCTCTCTGGTGGCGCTGATGGGCAACAAGCGACCGACCGTGGGCGAAGCCATGCGGCAGGCGCTGTCTGCCGTGCCTTCGCTGCTTGGCGTGACCGTGCTGATGGTGCTGGCCTATATCGTGGTCGCGCTCGGCATCGCGCTGGTCATCGGCATTGTCGGTGGCCTGCTCTCGCTGCTGCTTGGCCCGGCGGCTGCTGTGCTGGTTGGCTTTATCAGCGTGGCGTTGGCCTTCGTGGCCGTAATCTATGTGCTCGCACGCTTCATCATGGTCTATCCGGCGGTGATGCTTGAAGGTGTGTCCAACCCGGTTGCCGCGATCAGGCGTTCGCTGGAACTGACCCGCCTGCAAGGCAAGCGGATCTTCCTCTTCATCATTCTGCTGATGGTGGCTTACATGGTGATCAGCATCGTCGTCAGCCTGGTGTTCGGGCTGCTTATGTCGAGCATGGGCACTGGCCCAGGCGCCGCCTTTGAATCGGGAATGGTGAACGGCGTGCTCGGATCGCTGGTGGCGATGATCTATGCCGGGATCATGGTGGCGATGTACAGGCAGCTGGCCGGAAGCGACACGCCGGACATCGGCGAAACCTTCGACTGAGGCGGTGGAGTTGCTGCCGGCAGGTCAGTCCTGCCAGGCCCAGCCCAGAAAGCAGGGCGGCACGTTCCACAGGCACAGGCCGTTTTCCACCCGCGGGAAGAACTTGCGCGAGTAATCGCGAGCCACGCTGGTATACTGGTATGTCAGGAAGGCCCCGCCCTTGCGCACCACGCGTGACGTGGCATTGGCAATGGCCGGAGCGACGCCATCGGGCAGAGTGCTGAACGGCAGGCCTGACAGCACATAATCCGCCTTTTCGTGGCCGATCGAACGGACGATCTCTTCCACATCCTCTGCCGAGCCCAGCACGGCATGGAAGCGGCTGTCGGTGATGGTCTTGCGCAGATAGTCGATAAACAGCGGGTTGGTGTCGATCACCAGCAGCTCGCCATCGCGCGGCAGGCGATCCAGCACCGGCTGGCAGAAGGTGCCGACACCGGGGCCGTATTCCACGAACAGCCTGGTATTCTGCCAGTCGACCGGTTCCAGCATGGCCTTGATCACCGCCGGGCTGGAAGGAAGGATCGCACCCACCATGCGCGGATTTTCGAGAAAGCCCCTGAAGAAGACCCCTGCAGGGCCCATGGCACGCTTGATTTTCTCCACAAGGCGCGGAAGCCCGCGCCTTTCGGCCAGTTGATTGCCACTCATTGGAAAACAGTGTGCCCCCAGGTCAGCCGACGCGAGCTTTCGCGCCCTCGTGAACCTTCGTGCGGTAGAGGCAGATTGGCTCCCAATGCAATGGAATGGCGATGAATTGTCCCCATTTGGCGCTCAGGTGATGTCCTCGATCTTCTCCGGCGGGCGGCACAGGCGCACACCCTTTGCCGTTTCAACCAGCGGGCGTTCGATCAGTTTCGGATCTTCTGCCATCGCGTCCAGCACCGTGTCCGCATCGGCATCGGGCAAGCCGCGCTCCTTCGCGTCCGTCCCGCCAAGGCGCAGCCCTTCCGCAGGACTCATCCCGGCATCGGCATAAAGCTGGGCCAGCTTCTCACGTGTGGGCGGGTTCTTGAGATATTCGACAATCTCCACCGCATAGCCTTTGTCTTCCAGCGTCTGCAGCGCCATGCGCGATTTGCTGCAACGCGGGTTATGCCAGATCGTGGCCTTCATCTGCCTGTCCTCTTTCCATGCATCGGTGTTCCTGCCTGCCTAGGCCGCGTGGAAAAATTCGAAAAGGGGGTGTTTTGCTGTTGCAACTGCAAATGCCTCGCAATAGAGGCGCTTCTGCAAATCAATCGCAACAACGGCTCAAACGACCGGGGGTCCCTTGCCATATATCACTTCTTTCCGCCGCCTTGCCCTGCTCGGCACCTGCGCATCCGCTTTCGCAGTGCCGGCCCATGCAGCTGACGACGTGCAGCGCGACTACCTGGCCACCGAGATCGTGATCACCGCCGATCACGATGGCTATGTTGGCGATGACGGATCGAGTGCCACCAAGACCCCAACCCCGCTGATCGACGTGCCGCAGACTGTCAGCGTCATCACCTCTGACCAGATCGAGGATCAGGGCGTTACCCAGCTCAGCCAGGCGCTGCGCTTCGTGCCCGGCGTCAGCCTGGAAACCGGCGAAGGCCACCGTGACGAGCTGTTCATCCGCGGTCAGGAAACCACTGCCGACTTCTACCTCGATGGCCTGCGCGATGACGCGCAATATTACCGCTCGCTCTACAACGTGGAGCGGATCGAGGTGCTCAAGGGCTCTAACGCGCTGATCTTCGGGCGCGGCGCTGGCGGCGGTGCGATCAACCGCGTCAGCAAGACAGCGCGCACGTCCGGCAGCTTCGTCAACGGTGCCGCCTCGGTCGACAGCTTCGGTGCCTTCTCGGTCGCGGGCGATGTGAACACCCCGATTACCGACACCCTCGCCCTGCGCGTGAATTCCACTTACGAGGAATTCAACAGCCACCGCGATTTCTACGATGGCCGCTTTATCGGCTTCACCCCCACCATGACGCTGGATGCCGGGCCGGACACCCGCTTCATCGCCAGCTACACCTACGACGATGACGAGCGCGTGGTCGATCGCGGTGTGCCAAGCCTCAATGGCCTGCCGCTGATGGGTTATGACAAAACCTTCTTCGGCGATCCGGACTACAACTTCAGCGATGTCGAAGTGCACATCGCGCGCATGCGCATGGAGCATGATTTCTCCGCCGCGTGGAGCCTCAACGCCAGCCTGCAGTTCGCCGATTACGACAAGTTCTATGCCAATATCGTGCCTAGCAGTGCCACCGCCACCAAGGTGCGCATCGCCAGCTATGAGAGCGGCACGGACAGGCAGAACCTTATCGGCCAGATGAACCTTGTCGGCGATTTCGACACCGGCGGGATCGGCCACACGCTGCTGGTTGGCGCGGAGTTTACCACCGCTTCCACCGACAGCACCCGCAACCAGGCGCTTTTCAACAACGGCGCGGACACCAGCGTGACCGTTCCGCTGGCAGACGTGATTTCGGTTCCCGGCTTCAATCTGGTGCCGCAGCGGGCGAGCACATCGGACCTTTCCACGCTGTCCTTCTACATTCAGGACCAGATCGATTTCGGCATCCTGCAATTGATCGGCGGCGTGCGTTATGACGAGTTCGACCTGGAGAGCGAAGACCTGATCGGCGACTTTGCCGCGCAGCGCAAGGACAGCCGCTGGAGCACGCGCCTCGGCGCCGTGCTGAAGCCGGTCGACAATCTCTCGCTTTATGCCAGCTGGTCGGAAACCTTCCTGCCGCAATCCGGCGACCAGTTCACCTTGCTCAACACCAACAGCGCATCGTTCGATCCCGAAACCTTCGTGAACCTCGAGGCGGGCGTAAAGTGGTCGATCAAGCCAGAGCTGTTCCTGACCGCCGCGGTCTTCCGCCTGACGCGTGACAACACGCAGGCCCTCGATCCGAACAATCCCGGTTTCGTGATCCTGGCCGGTGAAAGCCGGGTGAAGGGCTTTGAAGTGGGCTTGGCCGGCGAGCTGGTGCCCAACCTGAACGTCAGCCTTGGTTATGCTTATCTAGATGGCGAGATCACCCAGACCACCAGCGCCGCTGTTGCCGGAACAACGCTGCAGCAGGTGCCCGAACACCACATCACCGCATGGGCGCGCTATGACCTGACCGAACGCCTTGGCATCGGCGCGGGCGTGGTTCACCAGTCCAGCCAGTTTGCCAGCATGTCCAACGCCGTGCTGCTGCCATCCTACACCCGCGTTGACGCGGCGGTGTTCTTCGAAGTGACCGACAGCCTTTCGCTGCAGCTCAAAGTCGAGAACCTGTTTGACGAGGAATATTACCCCTCGGCACATGGCGACAACAACATCCAGCCGGCTGAACCGCTGAGCGCCAGCATCGGCGCGCGACTGGAGTTCTGAGCTTTCTTGGGGAAGTCCCATGGTCCGGCGGGTTCCCAAGGCCCGTCGGGCCACCCTGACTCTTACCAGAAGGGCAGAAAATTATTCCCCGGCTTCC
>CAYXTJ010000019.1:2522-20563 GCA_964467715.1 uncultured Sphingomonadaceae bacterium | reverse complement strand
CGGCTTCCACCCGCAAGGCGGGCACGGCCTGCGCCGCGTCCGCCGGATCAATACCCGGTGCAGGCGCTGCGCTGATCCGCTCGCGACGGCGAACCACGCGGCCAGCGCGCTGCACCGCACGGATCAGGCGGGGGTAGACACCGCAGCGGCACAGATTGGGCACCGCATCGCGCACGTCCTGTTCTGACGGGTCCGGATTGCGCGCAAGCAGTGCTGCTGCCGCCATCGCGATGCCCGGCGTGCAGAAGCCGCACTGGATCGCCTGCTCCGCCACAAGCGCCTGCTGCACGGGGTGGCTGCGATCAACGCTCAACCCCTCGATCGTGGTGATGAAGCGCCCTTCCGCCTCTGCCAGCGTGACGAGGCAGGATCGCAGCGCCTCGCCATCGATCAGTACCATGCAGGCACCGCAATCGCCCACGCCGCAGCCATATTTGCTGCCCGTCAGGTTCGCCGCATCGCGCAGCGCCCACAGCAAAGGGGTCTGCGGGTCCATATCGAAACGGACAGGGCGGTTGTTGACGGTCATCTGGGTCATGCGTGCGTCCGAAGCGTCCTATTAGGCGTAATGTTCAAGCAGGCCGCAACGGGTGCAGTGCCAGGTGGAGACAGTGCGGATATCCTTCTTCGCCACCTTCAACCCGGTCCAGAAACTCCGCTCGGGAATGCCAGGCACCCAACCCACCTGCATACGCGCAGAGTTGGAATCGGTCGTCACCATTCGACCTTCTTCCATCCGCGAATTGCATTTGGAACAGGTCTTCGTGCCTGCACCCATCAGTCGCGCCAGCTGGTGTCGATGGTGTCGATCTTGCGCGTCCAAGCTTCAAAGTCGAGCTTGCCGAAATCGTCGGTCAACTGGTTGTCGCGATCACGCTGGTGCACGGCAACCACCTCGGGCGGCACCACGATGGGCGCGCCAAGGCTGGCTGTCTTGACCTGAATCTCGCAAGCGCGCTGGAGCATGTAGTAAAGGAAGAACATCTCCGGCAGGGTGCGCCCCATCACCACCGGGCCGTGGTTCTTCAACAGCAGGACCTGATGATTGCCGGCGTTCTTCACCAGCCGCTCACCCTCTTCCGCGCGCACCGTGATACCTTCGAAATCGTGGTAGCCGATATTGCCCACGAAGAAGCAGGAATAGAAATTGGTCGGCTGCAAGCCGCCTTCGGTGGCGCACACCGCCATCGTGTCCGGCGTGTGCGTGTGGACGATGGCGTGGGCGTGCGGCAGATGCTTGTGAAACACCGAATGCTGGGTAAAACCGGCAAGGTTCACGGGATAGGGATTGTCGCCCACCTTGTTCCCGTCGCTGTCGATCTTGATCAGGTTGCTGGCTTTCACCTCTTCCCACAAGAGGCCATAGGGATTGATCAGGAAAGCATTGTCCTCGCCCGGCACGCGCACGGTGATGTGGTTGTAGATGCTTTCGCACCAACCGAGATGCGCGAAAATGCGATAAGCCGCTGCAAGATCAAGCCGCGCCTGCCATTCCGGGTCGCTGCAATCGATGGGGCGCTCGCTTGCACCGGTCTTCAGCTGCGTTGCCATGGTTTCAAACCTTCCTTCCACTCAAACTGTTTGCGCACCGCTCTAATGGCAGAGCAGGTGGAAGCCAATGGGGCGTATGCCGCACCTGCCAATCCGACATCGCAATTGACTTTGTCCCACGAATTGGCGAGCCAAGCAGTGCCAGACCGCAAGAGCGGCGGCACAAGGGGAGGATTCGCGTGACGAAACAGCTCGGCTTCGGCCAGCCGATGGGCGGCATTGCGCAAACGGCATTCATCGTGCCGGACTTGCACGCTGCCATCGATTACTGGGCCACAAACATGAAGGCCGGCCCTTTCTTCATCCTGCCTCACCTGCTCGCCCCCGGCCAGATCTATCGAGGTGAGGAAAGCACTGCTGACGTGACATTAGCGATGGGCTTTGCCGGCCACATGCAGATCGAACTGATCCAGCCGCTGGATGACAATCCCTCCGTCTACAAGGAAACCCGCGAACTGCGCGGTTATGGCTTCCACCACTTCGGCATCGCTTGCGAGGACGTGGACGCCACCAGCGCCGAATACCAGCGGCGCGGCTATGTCGAAGCCTATCGCGCCGCAGTGCCCACTGGCGGCGAGGTGGTATATCTTGATGACGGCACCGGCACGCAGGCCGGATTTCTGGAACTTCTGCCGGTAACGCCCGGCATGGACGAGACTTTCACCCGCTTCTGGGAGGCCTCCCGCAACTGGGACGGTGTAGACCCGGCGCGGCCCTTCGGATAACAGGACAAGAGAGAACACAATGTCTGTACCCGCACCCGCCGGCAACGCACAGCCGACCGGCAACTGGATGAAGAATTCGCCCGGATACCAGTTCCTGCTGGTGTTCCTGCTCAGCCTGAATTTCGGCATCGTCTTCTTTGACCGGCAGGCGCTGAATGCGCTGATGCCGTTCGTGGAGCCGGAACTGGGCCTGTCGCAAACGCAAATCGGCCTTCTGGCCGGCGGCTTGTCATTCAGCTGGGCCATCGCGGCCTTCTTCGTGGGCAAGCTTTCGGACAGCCTCGGCAAGCGCAAGCTGCTGCTGATCCTGGCGACGATTGCCTTCTCGCTCTGCTCTTTCCTGTCCGGCCTTGCAACCAGCTTCCTGTTCCTGTTCGCAGCGCGCCTGCTGATGGGCGCGGCTGAAGGCGGCGTGATGCCGATCAGCCATGCGATGGTGGCCAGCGAAGTGGACCCCAAGCATCGCGGCCTTGCCCAGGGCGTGGCGCAGAACCTTGGTTCCAACCTCCTTGGCTCCTTCCTTGCCCCCGTGGTGCTGGTGGCCTTCGCCACCGCCTTCAGCTGGCGCGAGGCATTTTACCTCGCCGCCGTGCCGGGCCTGGTTTCCGCCGCCCTCATCTGGTTCATGCTGGAAGAACCCGAACCCGCGGCACATGATCCGCAAGCCGCCGAAGAGGCGATGTCGATCGTGGATGCGCTCAAGGTCCGCAACATGTGGATATGCGTGGTCGTGGGCGTGCTGATGGTCGGCCACTTCGTCACCACTTGGGCATTCATGCCGCTTTACCTGACGCAGGTGAAGGGCCTCGATCCCACCACCATGAGCTGGATCATGGGTACGCTGGGCATCGCTGCCGCGATCTATAGCTTTTCCATCGCCGGACTGTCCGACATCATCGGCCGAAAGCCGGTGATGGTGGCCCTGCCCTTCCTTGCGGTGCTGGGCCCGCTGGGCGCGATGTATGTCGAGGGCGCGATTGCGCTGGCGGCGATCTTCTTCGTTGGCTGGGCGGTCAACGGCGTGTTCCCGATCTTCATGGCTACGATTCCTTCCGAAACATTCAGCCAGCGCCATCACGCAACCGTGCTGGGCCTGGCCATGGGCAGTTGCGAAGTGCTGGGCGGCGTTTTCGGCCCGCCGATCGGCGGCATTCTGAACGATGCTTTCGGGATGGAAGCGTTCCTGTGGATGCTCATCGGCCTGTCGATCGTCAGCGGGTTTGTCGCCATGGGCCTGAAGGAAACGGCGCCGCGCGTGCTGGCTCGCCGCGGTCAGGCTGCACAGGCAGCCTGACGTCCACGGCTTGACCTTGTCTCCGGGCGGGCGATACCATTCCAGCCCGGAGCAAAGGCCGCAAACCCATGAGCGCGATCAAGCAGTTCACAACCCTCGACGTCTCGCCAGCCGAGCGCGCGCGCTATTGGAACGAAATGGCGGCGCTGCGCTATGCCGGCAGCAAGGTGGACGCGGCCTATTCCGAAGACTTCACCGGCAAGATGTGGACGTGGAACCTTGGCCCGCTGGCCATGCTGCGTCCGCGCACCAACCCCTGCCGCGTCACGCGAACGCCTGCGCCTGCGCCTGTCGCCGATGGCGAGGAAAAGCTGATCTTGCACCTGCAATGCCGCGGCGTGGGCACCTATGCGCAAGGCAACGGAAGCACGCGGCTCACATCGGGGGATGCCGTGCTTTGCACCACCAGCCTGCCCTATGTGATCGAACTGAGCCGGCACGAGACCATGGTTGTGGAATTCCCTCGCGCCATGCTGGAAAGCCGGATTGCCGGGATTGACCGGCGGCTGGTTACCCGCCTTCCCGGCACCTCGCCAAGCTTGCGCATCCTGCATGATTTTCTCTCCTCGCTGTGGCAGCAGGGCTATCGCGAGGAACACCACGAGGGTTGGGAAGACGAGGTTTCGGCCATCTTCTTCGACCTGCTCGCCATGGCCTTGCGCGGTGCCGATTTCGATGATGCCAAGCGGGACGAACCTGCCCTTGTCCAGCGCGTTCGCGCGATTGTCGAGGCGCGGCTGCAGGACCCGCAGTTCTCCGTCGTCGGGCTGGCACGCGAATGCCGGCTTTCCGTGCGCGCCGTGCAAAAGGTGCTTGCCGCCATGGGCACCACGCCCAGCGCTTATATCCAGGAACGGCGGCTCGCGCGCGCGGCCGAAAAGCTGCTCGCCTATCCCGAAGCCACGATCACCCAGATCGCCTTTGACCACGGCTTCAATGACAGCGCCTATTTCACCCGCTGTTTCCGCCGCCTTCACGGCGTGACCCCGCGCGAATACCGCATCCGCAACTAGAAGCACGACAGGGAGTGGCAGCCATGCGCCTGCGTCCCGATGGGATTCGCCTGCGTCCTAGCCTTGCATCGTCCGCCAAGCTATCATCGCCCGCAAACGGCCATCCAAGGTCGGACAAACTAGAGGATGTTGTTATGCCTGAAGCCCCCACTACAGAACCGTGGGCCGGCACGCCGCCCGTGCCGCATGCCCTGCGCCCCGGCGCAAAGCCCGAAGCCTATATGAAGGACATCGCGAACGGCCCGGAAGAATACTGGGTGCCGATCGTGGAGGACGTATATTCAAAGCCGGTGTGGATCAGCCCTACGCTGAACATGTGGGCGGACGTGCTGATGGCCAAGAAGGCCTGCATCGTGAACCGCCACTATCACCCCAAGCCGATCTGGGCTTACACCATCAGCGGCAAGTGGGCTTACCTCGAGCATGACTGGACCGCCACGGCAGGCGATTTCATCTTTGAAACGCCGGGCGAAAGCCACACGCTGGTATCCTATGAACACCCTGACCCGATGAAGGTATTTTTCGTCGTCTCCGGCCCGCTAATGTGGCTGGATGAACAGGGCAATTCCGTGGGCCACTATGACGTCTTCGACTACATGAAGGCTGCCCGCGAACATTACGAAAAGGTCGGCATCGGTGCCGACTATGTCGACACTCTGATCCGATAAGGGAGACTCCACTATGGCTACCAAGCTCAAAGCCCCGCCTTCCGACACCAAGGAAATCGTCGATGTTCCCTGGGCATACCGCGACACGGTTGCGCGCCTCAGCCCCGGCGGCCGCTATATCGACGCGGAAACCGATGTGGATTCCCCATGGGTTCCCTTCGGTGACAACGCCGCCATCAAGCACCTCAGCTTCGATGTGCGCACCAACACCTATTCCAACATCCTGTGGATGAAGGGCCCCGGTACCATCGGCACCCATCTGCACCGAGGCACGGTGACCATGGTCACGCTGACCGGCTCTGTCCGCTATCTTGAATATGACTGGCTGGGCACGCCGGGCGGCCTGATCCTGGAAACTCCGGGCGAAGCGCACACGCTGGTCACCGAACATCCCGAAGGCTGCAAGCTGTTCGGCTGGATGAACGGCCCGATCGAATTCTACGATGCGCAAGGCACCTACATGGATACCGTGGATGTGTGGTGGTTCATCGAACACTATGAAAACCACTGCAAGGAACACGGCATTCCCATCAACGAGAAGCTGTACCTCTGAGTAGCTGCAAGGAGAGGCCGAAATGGCAACGCAGGAAAAATCGCAACTGGGCGGAATGAAGGCGCCGCCGTCGGGCGCTTTCAAGATCGTCAACGTGCCCGAAGCGCACCAGAACATGCTCGACCAGTATTGCATCTCGGGCACCTATGTCGGCCCGAGCGAGGAGGAGAGCCCCTGGGTTCCCTTCGGTGACAATGCTGCCATCCGCCATCTGGCCTTCGACGTGCGCAACAATGTCTATGCCAATGTGCTGTGGATCAAGAGCAAGGGCGTGATCGGCACGCACAAGCACCGTGGCATGGTCTGGGCCATCGGGCTGGAAGGCTCTTTCCGTTACCTGGAATATGACTGGGTGTGCCGCCCGGGCGATTTCATCACGGAATTCCCCGGCCACGCGCACACTCTGGTGACGGATGAGGAAGACGGCATGAAGGCCTTCTTCTGGATGCAGGGCGCAAACGAGTTCTACGACGAGGACGGCAATTTCGTCGAAACTCTCGATGTGTGGTGGTTCATGAACCACTATGAAACCTACTGCAAAGAGAACGGCATCCCGATCAACAAGCAGCTTTACCTGTAAGATCCGGGCCCTCGCGAAAGCGGGGGCCCATTGCCATCAGACTTGCACAATTTGCCGGGATCCCGCCCTGCTGGACGGGTCAGGCAGGGAGAGAACATGACCCAACCCAAAACCCTCGACCAGTTTGACCTCATAGGCCGCAGCGGGCTGGTGACAGGCGCGGCATCGGGCATCGGCCTTGCCTATGCCGAAGTACTGGCCGAAGCTGGCGCGAAGGTGACCATCACCGATGTGGACGCGGAAGGTGCCGCGCGCGAGGCGCAACGGCTGGTCGATGCAGGCCACGACGTGCGCTGGGACGGCTGCGACGTGTCAGACCTGGCGCAGGTGGCGCAGGCCTTCGACAATCACGTTGCGGCATTCGGCGGCTGCGATGTCGCCTTTGCCAATGCCGGGATAGATGTGGGCAACGGCTTCTGGACCCCTGAAGGCAACCGCAATCCCGAAGGCCAGATCGACGTTTACGATCCTGAACGCTGGTACAAGTCCATCGGCATCAACCTGAACGGCGTGTTCCACACCGTGCGCGAAGCCGCGCGCGTGATGAAGGCGAATGAGGCCAATGGCCAGCGGCGCGGCGGTTCCATCGTCATCACCAGTTCCAACGCGGCCGAAGTGAACGAAGCCATCGTCGGCGTGCCCTATATGGCGGCCAAGGCAGGCGTTAAGCACTTCATGCGCCATTCGGCCTATGAACTGGCGGCATACGGCATCCGCGTGAACGCCATCGCGCCCGGCCCCTTCGTCACCAATATCGGCGATGGCTGGGTCAAGAAGAACCCGGCAGCAAAGAAGGCGTGGGACGAGCTGGTGCCCGTGGGCCGCATGGCGGAAACCTACCAGATCAAACCGCTCGCCCTGTTGCTCGCATCCGATGCAGGCAGCTACATGACCGGCGCGCACGTTATGATCGATGGCGGGATGCAGCTTGGACCGATCAAGCCTCTGAACGATTGACTCTGATCGCGTTTCGATACAATTTTACATTTAGTCCATTTCAAAATGGGCAGTGAGGAGAGCACATGACCACCCCCGCACGCGCCGCCATCTGCCGCGGCAACACCCAGCCTTTCAGCATCGAGGATGTCGAGCTGGACGACCTGCGTCCTGACGAACTGCGCGTGCGCGTTGTCGCCTGCGGCGTGTGCCATACGGACATGGCGGTGCGCGATGCCCAGTTGCCCGTACCGCACCCGGTCGTGCTCGGCCACGAAGGTGCAGGCATCGTGGAGGCTGTCGGCAGCGCAGTCACCGTCGCCAAGCCGGGGGACCGCGTGGTGATGAGCTTCAACAGCTGCGGATCATGCCCCAGCTGCGATATCGACGCGCCGACCTATTGCTACAACTTCTTCCCGCACAACTGGTCCGGCACGCGGGCTGACGGTTCGCCCGTGATGTTCATGGGCGGCGAGAAGATAAATGCAAACTTCTTCGGCCAGTCCAGCTTCGCCACCCATGCCATCGCGCATGAAGCGAACACGGTGAAGATCGCCGACAGCGCGAAGGATATTCCGCTCGAACGCATTGCCCCTATCGGCTGCGGCCTGATGACCGGCGCTGGCGCGGTCCTGCGCTCGATGAAGGTGCGCGAAGGCATGCCCATCGCGGTGTTCGGTGCCGGCACCGTTGGCATGGCCGCGATCATGGCGGCGAAGATCGCGGGCGCGAACCCGATCATCGCGGTGGACGTGAACGACAGCCGGTTGGAACTAGCGAAGGAACTGGGCGCGACCCACGCCTTCAACGCGAAGGACGGTGCCATAGACAAGATCAGGGAACTGGTGCCGCAAGGCCTTGGTTATGCCTTCGACACGACCGGCATCAACACGGTGATCCAGGACGCGTGGAACCTGCTCGCCCCGATGGGCATCTGCGGCATCGTCGGCGCGTCTGACCCGGCGGACAACCTCACTTTCAACGAAGCTGCCTTCATGGGCGGCGGCCGCCGCGTGATGGGCATTCTGGGCGGAGACAGCGATGTCGGCCCGTTCCTCAACGAGCTGCTCGATTATCACGTGAAGGGCCAGTTCCCCTTCGAAAAGCTGATCGGATATTTCGATTTCGACGAGATCAACGAAGCCATCGAAGCCAGCGAGAACGGCTCTGTCGTAAAGCCGGTGCTGCGCATCTCAGCGGAGTAATTGCCATGTTGAAGCGCCTGACTGCCATCGCCGCCCTGCTCCTCGCCACGCCCGCCCTGGCGGAACACCACGAGGAAGAGCCGCCGCTGACGGTGCAGGTGCTGCGCACAAGTGCCGGATCGCTGCACGTCAATTCCGCGCTCATCATGGGCAAGAAAGAGGCGGTGCTGGTCGATCCGCCTTTCACGCTGGCAGACGCGCACCGCGTGGCCAGCATGGTGCTGGATAGCGGCAAGACGCTGACCCACATTTTCGTCACCCACGATCATCCGGATCACTTCTTTGCCATGGAAGTGCTGGAAGAGGCCTTCCCTGAAGCCGAGATTGTCGCTCACAAGACGGTGGTGGACGACATCTGGCGCTCGCTGCCGTTCAAGGTCGAGCGCTGGAGCCCGATGCTGGCAGACAACGGCCCCGCCTATCCCAGCGCGCCGCATGCGCTGACCAGCGACGTGATCATGCTGGAAGGCCACGAACTACGCGTTCTTGGCCCGATGCAGGGTGACCACCGCCATTCCACCGCGCTGTGGGTACCCGAAATTCGCGCACTTCTGCCCGGAGATCTGGTGTTCAACGAAGTGCATTTGTGGCTCGGCGAACATACGCTGGAACAGGTTTCTGGTTGGCGCGCATCGATAGACATGCTGGAGGAGTTGCAGCCTGAAATCGTCGTTGCCGGACATGCCCGCCCCGGCCTGCCCGATGACGCCAGCGGCATTGCCTTCACCTATCGCTATCTCGATGCGTGGCCCGGCCTTGTCGAAGCTTCCGCCAATGCTGCCGAAATGCAGCAGATGGTACGCGAAGCCTTCCCCACCACGATTGACGTGCTCGACGATTTCATCCTCGTGAACTCAACCGAAGTCGCCAAGGGCGAACAGCCCATTTGGGAAGAATAGAGGTCTAGCGCGATGAAAGCCGTCACCTTCCAGGGCCTGCACACCCCCCTCGCTTTCGAGGAAATCGCTGATCCCACCCCGGGTGAGGGCGAACTGGTGGTCAAGGTCGGCCGCTGCGGCATCTGCGGCAGCGACCTGCACATGACAGAGGACGCAGCATATGGCTGCAAGCATGGCGACGTGCTGGGCCACGAATTTGCGGGCGAAGTGGTTGCGCTGGGCAAGGGCACGACCGGCAAGAAGGTGGGGGATCTCGTCTCCGTGATCCCGCTCAAGAGCTGCGGGAGTTGCGAACACTGCCGCAAGGGCGCGGTGCAATGGTGCACCGGTTTCGGCCTGCAAGGCGGCGGCTATGCCGAATATGCCGTCACCCGCCCCAACCAGTGCATGACCCTGCCTGCTGACCTGACGCTGGCAGACGGCGCGATTATCGAGCCGCTGGCGGTGGCGCTGCACGGCATAAACCTCTCCGGCCTCAAGACCGGCGACAAGGTACTGGTGCTGGGCGCAGGCCCCATCGGTCTGGCGGTGGCCTTCTGGGCCAAGCGCTATGGCGCGGGGCGCGTGGCGGTGCAGGACATTTCCGACTGGCAGCAAGCGCGCGCGCTGGACATGGGCGCGGATGCCTTTGTGGTCGATCCGGAAAACCCGGTTGAAAGCGCAGTGCAGGGCCTTGGCGGCGAAGCGGATATCGTTTTCGAATGCGTCGGTATTCTCGGCCTGATCGACCAGGCGGTGCATCAGGTGCGCCCGGATGGCACCATCGTGCTGCTGGGCCTGTGCACCAAGCCGGACACGATCCACACCTTCCCCATGCTTTCGCGGCAGGTGAAGCTGGTCACCTCCGCCTTCTTCACCGTGCAGGAATACGAAGCATCGCTCGCCGCGCTCGAACAGGGCGCTATCGAGCCGCGCCTTCTGGTGACGGACACCATCAGCCTCACCGAGACACCGGACGTCTTCGAAAGCCTGAAGAAGCGCACCAAGCAGTGCAAGGTGATGATCGCGCCCTAAGAAGCGCAAAACCTGAAATCAGCGAACCGGGACCACGTGACCTATGGCCAAGGCCACACCCCTCGGCCATAGGCGGCTGATGTCCGAAAAGGCGAAACTCACACGCGGTTCGATTGCCCGCCATCTGGTGGAGCAGACCGCGCCGATGATCATCGGTGTGACCGCGATGATCTCCATCGGTCTTGTCGATGCCTATTTCATCGGCCGTCTTGGCGCGACCGAGCTTGCCGCGATGAGCTTCGTCTTCCCCGTCACCACGGCGCTTTCCAGCCTTGGCGTGGGCGTGATGGCCGGCACCAGCTCCGTCGTCAGCCGCGCCATCGGTGCTGGCGAGGACGAGCGCGCCAGCCGCTGCGCAGCGCTAGGTATCCTGCTGGGGCTGGTCACGGGCATTGTCGTGGCGACCGCCCTTGCCCTGTTTCACGATCCGCTGTTCACCCTGCTGCAGGCAGACGGGGCGATGCTGCGCCAGATCGGCCTTTACATGCTGCCCTTCGCGCTGGGCTTTCCCCTGCTACTGACGATTTCCGGCATGAACGGCGTGCTGCGCGCACAAGGCGCTGCACGGCGAAGCACGATGGTTTCTCTGAGCTTCGCGCTCGCCAACTGGATTCTCGATCCGATCCTGATCGATGGCGCGTTCGGCTTTGCCGGTTTCGGCATCGCGGGCGCCGCCTATGCCACCATCGGCGGCTGGCTGCTGGGCCTTGCGGTGGCTTTCTGGAACGTCCAGCGCGGTGATATACCTTTCCAGCCGTCCTTGTTGCGCGGGGCGCATCTTGCGCGCGGGGTGAAGGACGTGCTGCACGTGGCCGTGCCTGCCGCCTTCACCAATTCGATCAACCCCGTGGGCCTTGCCGTGATGACCGGCTTCCTTGCCAGCGCAGGCGAAGCGGCCGTGGGCGGCTTTGGCGTGGGCGGCCGCCTGCAATCGCTCGCCGTGGTGCCATTGCTGGGCCTGTCAGGATCGATCGGCGCGATCGTGGGGCAGAACTGGGGCGCGCAGAGATATGACCGTGCCCGCCTCGCCATGCTGCAGGCTGGCGGGTTCTGCGTGGTTTATGGATTGCTGGCGGCAACCACGCTCTATTTCGCGCGGGGCTGGTTTGCCGGGCTGTTCAGCGAGGATGCGGCCACCGTTGCTGCGGCCATGCGCTACCTTGAAATCTCGGTATGGGGCTATGCCGCTTACGGCCTGTTCATCATGGGCAATGGCAGCTTCAACGCTATCGACCATGCCTCGACCGCGCTCAGCCTCTCGCTCGCCCGCGTGCTGCTGGTGATGGTGCCCTTCGCGCTGGTGCTGCAACCGGCATGGGGCGCAGAAGCGGTTTACGGCGCGGAACTTGCCGCCAACCTTCTGGGCGGAGCAGTCTCGATGGCGATGGCATGGTACTTCCTGCATCACCGCCGCAAGGACAGGCCGGTGGCTCAGCCGTCCTGATCGGCAGGAGGCAGCGGGTCCTTGCGCAGGAACGCCTCGATCTGCTGATATGGCTCGCCGCGCGCGCCCTGTTCCACCTGGGCAGACAGCTGGCGATATGCGGAAAGCACTTGCGACCCTGTTTCGGTCAGCTGCGCGCCTGCCCGCGTTCCGCCGCCGGGCCTTGCCTCGACAAGCTTCTGCGCGAAGCAGCGGTTCATCACATCGACCAGCAGCCATGCCCGGCGATAGCTCATCCCCAGCTGCCGTGCGGCAGCGGAGATGGAGCCGGTATCGCGGATAGCGTCCAGCAGGTCAGCCTTGCCGGGGCCGATGGCAATCTCGTCCCCGCAATAGAGCTGCACTTTCAGCTTGAGCCGGGCCATGACTGCCCCCGCCCTTCGTCAGGAAAGCGGCTGGCTGGACCCGAAGAACAGCGCCTGGCTGATCGCCGCGCGCACCGTGTCTTCCTGGAATGGCTTGGTGATGAGGTAGGTCGGCTCCTGCCGGTCACCTGTCAGTAAACGCTCGGGATAGGCGGTGATGAAGATCACCGGCACCGAGACCGTTTCAAGGATGTCGTCCACCGCGTCGAGCCCGCTGGAGCCGTCTGCCAGCTGGATATCCGCCAGCACGAGGCCCGGCGTCTGTTCGGCAACCACTTCCTGCGCTTGCGTGCGCGTGGCAGCGGTGCCGCAAATCTCGTGACCAAGCGAACGCACGAGGTCTTCCAGCTGCATCGAAATCAGCGGTTCGTCCTCGATGATCAGGACGCTGGTGGAGCTTTCGCGGTCAATTTCCGCAACAGCTTCACGCACCAGTGAATCCACATCATCGGCGGCAACGCCCATGATCTCGGCGGCTTCATCCGATGTGAAATCCTCAACCGTGGTCAGCAGCAGCGCCTGCCTGTTGAGCGGGGTGACCTTGCCCAACTGGCTTTGTGCCGCTGCCTCGTGGAGCGAGGAGGGCATGGAATCGCCTGCAATCTCGAGGTGGGCGCTGGCCCACAGCTTGTTGAAGGCGGCGTAGAGCGGAACCCGCCCGCCGCGCAGACTGTCTGCTACGCCCTCGTCGGAAAGGGCTGCCTCGAGCATCTGTTTTACGAAAGCATCGCCGCTCGCCTGCGATCCGGTGAGCGCACGGGCATAGCGACGGAGATACGGAAGATGTGCGGCGACTTCGGCACCGATGGACATGCAATTTCCCTTCCCGGTTAATCCTGCAGAACAGAACGACCAGCTCTGCTGGTGGTTCCGCAGCAACGCGAAATTTATGCCACACAGACACTGCACCGGCACGCAAGGCAAGCCCGGAAAGTATGACAAATCCTTGAAATGCCGGAATGTCACAACCTTTTTTCATCCGGGCGGGAACTGATTTTTCGAGCGCCCGTTATCACCTTTGTCACCGCCGCAACCCCCCTCCCGTCCAAACGGTGATGGCACGATCCCGAAGGCCCCCCGCTCGCCGACCGAGCGGGGGGCTTTTAATTTTTGGACCCTCAAACGCCGGGCGCAGGCCATCCGGCCTGCTTGGCTTCCGCCTTAAAGGGCGGCGCGCGGTCGCGCGCTGGCGTCGCGTTCCGCGTCGCGACCATTCCCGGCCCATCACTTTGTGCTGGAAACGGTCTCGCCAGAGACCGCAAGGCGACTGCCCGCCCGGACCGGCCCCGTAGCGCAGCGGAGGGAACAGCCGGGAGGACGAACCCGCGGATGCGGGTTCATGAAACAGAAAACCGAAAATTACCGCAGCGCGCTTTTCAGCCGTGCGATGATGCCCGTCTTCTTCTGGTTGAGCAGGACATCCGCCAGCTGAGCCGGATCATAGGGCTTTTCGAACACGCAGCCCATTTCCCTCACGGCACGGGGAATCTCGTCTGGCGAACCGGTGGAGAAGGCGATGCGCGGGCGGCGCGGGCCAAGCAGGCTGACCAGTTCCGCCAGCGCCCAGCCGTCATCCCGATCGGCAAGGTGCACATCGAGGATCAGCGCATCGGGGCACATCTGGTCCAGCCGGGACACGGCCTCGGCCATGCGCGTGGCGATCACTACCTCGCCGGCACCTGCATCAAGCAAGGCGTCTTCAAGCGCGAGGGCAAGGATCGCATCGTCCTCCACCAGCAGCACGCTCGGGCCAGCAGCCCTTGCCACCTTGTCTTTCTTCATGAGTGCCATGTCTGATCCCGCAAACGGCAGGATGCCGCTTGTTCCAATAACGTCACAAGTGCCCCTGCGTTCCCGCAGCCCGCACAAAAGTTACAGGGACTTGGAATAAATCCTGTATTCGCGGTTCTGCCGCGCGTTGATGGCATCGGCGATGGCAACCATCCCCTGGTTGTCCTCCAGGATCCAGCCGATTTCCGCCCGCCTTGCGCCGTGATTGGCCACGGCATAGCGGCGGATATATTCGATCATCATGAAGGCCAACTGGCTTGCGATGCGCGAGTTCTGGTACTTCTTGACCACGCCCATCAGCGGCACGCGGAAGCCTTCGCTCTGCGGGTTGCGCAGCCACCACAGCAGCTTGGCCCAGTTGAAGGGGAACAGCTTGCCGCCCATGTCCTTCAGCTTTACGTTGAGGTCCGGCAGGCTCATCATGAAGGCCACCGGCTCGCCGTCGATTTCGGCGATCATGTTTGCGCCTTCGATGATGATCGGCTTCAGCTTTTTCGCGCCATAGGCCTTTTCGGTTTCGGTAAAGGGCACGAAGCCCCAGTTGCTCGACCATGCCTCGTTCAGGATATCGATGATGATCGCCGCATCGCGATCGAAATTGCTGGTATCGACGGTGCGCACGGTGATCTTGTCGCTCCGTTCGCCGGACTGAACCACGCGGTTCACGATGGGCGGCAAGCCGTCGGCCACACTGTCGAGATCATAGGTCAGCAGCCGCTTGGCCACTTCATAACCGCCGCTTTCCACCCATGCCTCATAGGCGGCATTGTCATGCCCCATCAGCACCATCGGCGGGTGATCGTGGCCCAACGTCAACAGGCCCGGCTCTTCCCAGATGGATAGGCTGATCGGGCCGAGAACGCGGGTCATCCCTTGTCCGCGCAGCCAGTCCTCCGCAGCAGCGAACAGCGCGTGCGCCACCGCCTCGTCTTCAGCTTCCAGCAAGCCCCACATGCCGGTGCCGGGACCCATGCCCTGCTCGACAGGCTGGGTCAGCGCCAGCTCGTCAATATGGGCAGAGATGTGGCCCACGTCCTTGCCGCCGCGTCGGGCGATGAACAGCTGCATCCGCGCATGTTCGTGGAACGGGTTGCGGCCCGGCATCAGCAATTCCACCATGTCGGCGCGCAGGGGCGGCACCCAGTTGGGATCATTTGCATTCAGCCGATAAGACAGATCGATAAACCTATCGAGCTCGCCCTTGCCCGATACGGGCACAATGTCTATTTTGTCGGCCACTACTGGTTACGCCCTCCGGGCAAGTTCGTTCATTTGCGGTTCGCTCTGCTTGCGCTTTGGGCGCAATGTCAAGCATACATGAGCCGCAACGCAATCTTGAGGCACGACGGCGCCTTGATACAGGACAAGGCAGTCCCGCAGGAGCTGATCCAAGACGTTTTCCCATGACCGCTATTGAAACCACCAGCCCTGCCGCGCACGGCACGATGGCCAGCCAGCCGCTGAAGAAGTCCGAGATTGCGGATGACAAGGCGATGCTGCGCGCCGCGGCGGAGCTGACGCGCGATATCAGCACGGCCCGTCCCGATATCTACTGGCCGGACATGCTGATTTCGGCCTTCGTGGGCTATGCCGCGCTGGCGGGCGCTATTCTGGCGAACACGTTGCCGCTCGCGCTGCTGAGCGCCTTCATCAGCTTCGTAGCGCTTTATCGCGCGCTGCTGTTCATTCACGAGATCACCCATTTGCACCGCAACGCCCTGCCCGGCTTCCGCACGGCGTGGAACCTGCTGGTGGGCATTCCCATGCTTACGCCCAGCCTGATGTACGAACAGGTGCACACGATCCACCATTCGCGGATGCGCTATGGCACGCCGGAGGACCCGGAGTACCTACCGCTGGCGCTGATGAAGCCGCGGAGCCTGCCGGTGTTCGTGCTTGTCGCGCTGCTGGCGCCCATCGGCCTGCTGATCCGCTGGGGCATCATCGCGCCGCTCGGCCTGCTGATCCCCGCCGTTCGCAAGTTCGCGTGGGAGCGTTTGTCCTCGCTCTCCATCAACCCCGATTTCCGCCGCCGCGCGCCGGAAACTGAGGAACAACGCCGCTGGTTCGTGTTCCAGCAGGTTGGCGCCAGCATCTGGGCGATGTTCCTGCTGACCACGCCGTTCTGGCTGGGCTGGAAACCGCTGCTGGTGGCGATGGCGATTGCCTCCATGGTGGCGGTGTTCAACCAGTTGCGCACCCTCGTCGCCCATTTGTGGGAGAACGATGGCGAGCGCATGACGGTGACCGCGCAATATCTGGATAGCGTCAACGTGCCGAATTATGTCGCGGGCTTCTGGGCTCCCGTTGGCCTGCGCTACCACGCCACGCACCACTTGCTTCCGAGCCTGCCCTACCACTCGCTGCACGAGGCGCATAAGCGCATCAGCGCGCATCTCGGCGTGGAATCGACCTATCAGGGCGCGATCCACGGCGGCATGGTGCCACTGGTGGTGAAGATCGCCCGCAGCACGATGGTGAAGCGGGGTTAGTCCGCTACTCCTCGGTGCGGATCAGCACCGTTTCTCCCACAAGGAAGAACAGCACGAAGGGCGACCATGCGGCGAGCAGCGGCGGGTAGCCGCCGAAATTGCCCATCGCCAGCGCGGCGTTCTCGACCACGAAATAGGCAAAGCCCAGCGCCATGCCTATCACCGCACGGGCGAACAGCTTGCCGGAACGCGCAAGGCCGAAGCCTGCCACCGCGCCCAGCAAAGGCATCAGGAACGCCGCCAGCGGGGCGGAAATCTTGTGCCACCAGCGCCCTTCCAGTTCCGAGGTGCGGCGGCCCGCGGCCTTCAAGGCGGCAATGGAATCGGACAATTCGGACAGCGTCTCCGAATCCGGATCGACCCGGCGCAGCAGCACCTGGCCCAGCGTGGTGCCTTCGGCCACCAGCAGCGGCTCGTCAGACTGGCTGGTGCGGGTGGTGACCACATCGAAGGTTTCGGGCTGTTCCAGCAGCCATCCCGGAGAAGCGAAGGTGGCGCGGGTGCCGGTGACTTGCCGGGCGATCATGCCGTTGTCGTCCCGCTCGTAAAATGTCACGTCGGTCAGCACGATATCTTCGCCGCGCCCGGCCATCTGGCGCGCCATCAGCACATCATTGCCATCGTTGAAATAGACGTTCAGCCGAACGTCCGGGTCTTCCGGGATCTGCCCGTAATCGACATCCTGCCACGCCCTCAACGTTGCGGTGGCGCGCGTCACCACGCGTTCGTTGAAGGCAAAGCTGAGGCCCGAGACGACGAGGCCCGTCAGCAACAGCGGGGCGAGGATCTGGTGCGCGGAAAGGCCTGCCGCCTTCATCGCGGTGACTTCCGAATTCTGGTTCAACCCGGCCAGCGTGATGATGGTGGCAAGCAGCACCGAGTTGTGGAGGAAGGTTTCCACCAGCTGCGGCATCCGCAGCGAGGCATAGCGCCAGACATCGGCCTGCGTGTTCCCCTCCACCGCGAGGATATCGCCCGAACGGCCCAGCAGGTCGAGCATCAGCAGCACCAGCACCAGCATCACCAGCACCGCAAGGATGCGTGTGATGAACATCTTGGCGAGGTAGATCGTCAGGCGCCGGGACGGGAAGAAATCAAGCAGCAAGGACAGGGTCTTCCGTTTCCGATGGATCGGCCACGCCGTTCGGCTTCTTGCGGCCGAACAGCTTCTTCATCCGCTTGGCAAGCTTGCCGTAGACATTTTCCAGCGCGCCGATGGGCTGGCCGCCGGGAACGAAGGCGATCTGGTAATACATCCACGCGATCATCACGAAGAGCACCGCGAACGGCCCCCATAGCGCCAGGAACGGATCGATGCGGCCAAGCTGGGCCACATCCTCGCCGTACTGGTTGATCTTGTGATAGGCTACCACGATCACGATGGAGAGGAAGATGCCCAGCGCCGATGTCGATCGCTTGGGCGGCACGGCCAGTGCCACCGCCAGCAGCGGCAGCATGATCATCATCACCACCTCCACCATGCGATAGTTGAAGTTTGCAAGGCTGCCCAC
>CAYXTJ010000019.1:0-2422 GCA_964467715.1 uncultured Sphingomonadaceae bacterium | reverse complement strand
ACGCGGGCGAAGATGCCGATCAGTTCGCGCCCGTCATCGCGGCTTTCCTCGATGCGCAGGGCCATGCGGTCTTCGATGGTGTTGAATTCCCCCACCTTGATTGATGCGCCCAGCGCGCCCGAACGCAGCTCGAACTCCATTTCCTCGTAAGCAAAGCGCGCCTTGGGCTGGAGGTAGCCGACGATCGCGAAGTTCAAGGCCATCAGCGCCAGCGTCATCAGATAGGGCACGCGCAGCAGGCGGGTGTAGGACCACCCGACCGCGCGCATCACGTCCAGCTCGCTCGAAATCGCCAGCTTGCGGAAGGCGAACAGGATGCCCAGCATCAGGCCCAGCGGAATCGCGAGGCCCGCATATTCCGGGATGAGGTTGAGGAGCATCTCGAACACGACGTTGATCGGCCCGCCTTCAGTCGCCACGAAATCAAAAAGGCGCAGCATCTTTTCCAGCAGCAGCAAGCTGGCCGCCAGCAGGAACACGCCAAGCATCGGCACCAGCACAAGCCGGAAGATGTAGCGGTCAACAGCGGTGATGAAGTTCGACAAGGTGCTACTCGAAGGGTTCTACAACCAGGTTGTTGAACGGCCCTTAGCGAAGAATGGGTTCAAGGTCATGCCCGATATGTCGTTTTTGGCAGGGCCCGCGGTTGCATCTGCGCGGATCAGGCCTTTTCCAGCGTGCATTGCAGCGGGTGCTGGTTTTCGCGCGCGCAGTCCATAACCTGGTTCACCTTGGTTTCCGCAACTTCATAGGGGAAAATGCCGCAAACCCCCACGCCGCGCTGGTGGACATGGAGCATCACGCGGGTGGCCTGTTCCAGGTCCATGCGGAAGAAGCGCTTGAGGACCATCACGACGAATTCCATCGGCGTGTAATCATCATTCAGCATCAGCACCTTGTACTGGCTGGGCTTCTTGGGCTTGGCGCGCGTCTTGGTGGCAAGGCCAACCTGACCGGCGCCCTTGCCATCCCCGTCATTGCCCTCACCCTCGTCAGCCATCACCGGCACCAGCGCGCAGAAATCCAGCGCGCGAAGGTCTGCCTCGGCAGGCTCAAGGGGGGCGGCAATTCGGGTCATGATGGGGCCAAATATCGTATCGCTGGCCTGTGGTGCAAGATGGCGCGCGAAATTTGATTGAGGGAAGGCGCAAAAGAAAAGGGCCGGACAGTCAGACTGTCCGGCCCGTTCCGTGTCGCCGGGGGGAGAGGAGAGAGAGCCCGGCGAGGGAATTTCTTTTGTGCGAAAGCGCTATCAGGCAGCCTTCGACATCTTTTCGACAGCGACATTCACGCGAGCCGAGATCGGAGCGACGATGTCGTTGGCCAGCTTCATGGCAGCTTCGGTGTTCTTGGAGCTGGAAGCGACCAGTGCATCGAAGTTGCGACGCATGATCTTGCCCTGCAGCTGGAACAGCTCGGTCGGGCTCTTCACGCCAGCCATTTCCTTCATGTCGGCAGTAAGCGTTTCGTAAGCCGACTTGGCTTCGTCAGCATAGGTCTTGCCCATGTCCTGCATGCCGGCAGCCATGATCTTGCCGCTTTCCACCACAGCTTCGACATTGCCCTTGGCAGCTTCGGTCATTTCCGAAACCATGCTGGTACCCTTGTCGTAAGCTTCCTGTGCCTTCGCCTGCATTTCGGCGACGGCTTCGTTCATCGACTTGCTCATCATTGCGGTGAAATCGGTAGTCTTGGTGGCCATGATCTTTTCCTTCAATTCGGTAACGGTGGGTGCGGGCGCTGCGGGCTTCGCGGTGGTCGGCTTTGCTGGAGCTTTCTTCGCGGCCGCAGGCCTGGTCCTGCGAGTTTTTGTTGTTTTCTTCGCCACTGCCGGCTTGGCCTTGGCTGGTGCTTTCTTCTTTGCTGCGACAGGTGCAGCCTTGGGCTTGGGAGCGGCCTTCTTGGCCACCGGCTTGGCTGCCGGTGCGGCTTCAGTTACCGCTGCGGGAGTTTCTGCCGGAACAGCCTTTTCCGCTTCGGGAGCCTTGGCCGCCGGCTTCACGCTCGATGCAGCTTCGGCGTAGGCCTTTTCGGCATCGCCAGAACTGTCTTTCGTGTCAGCCATGTTTCCTCGCTTCGTCTGCAATTGTCGCAACAGCATTTTGCTGCGATGCACAATTTAGCAATCACATATACGAAGTCAAGCATTTTTGTGCACTGCACCATCAGTGTGCGTTTGCGGCAGAAACGAGGCCGGCGTTGCCCTTCAGTCGACGGGGACAACCACGTTGGGCGCCCCGGAATTGGCAAAGACGAGATCAGCCACGCCATCCCCCGTCATGTCGCCCACGGCAACACCGTAAGTGGTCGGATTTCCGCCCGGCAGGGGAACTGCGGAAAACTTGCCCGCGCCATCGTTGACCAGCGCTAAGTTTACGCCGTCCGTCCCGATTACGAGGTCCATCGCCCCGTCCCTGTCGAG
>CAYXTJ010000018.1:0-27099 GCA_964467715.1 uncultured Sphingomonadaceae bacterium | reverse complement strand
CCCGTGGGCCTGATGAGCGCCATCTACCTGACGCAATATGCGCCCGCAAAGATGCGCAGCTGGATCAAGCCTGCGCTGGAGATTCTTGCTGGCGTGCCCACCGTGGTCTATGGCTATTTCGCTGCCCTGACAATTGCACCCGCCATTCGCGACATCGCCATCTCGGTCGGCATCTCCAATGCCTCCAGTGAGAGCGCGCTGGCCGCAGGCCTGGTGATGGGGGTGATGATCATCCCCTTCGTGTCTTCCATGGCAGACGATTCGATTGCCGCCGTGCCGCAAGCCATGCGCGACGGTTCGCTGGCGATGGGTGCCACCACCAATGAAACCATCCGCCGCGTGCTGGTGCCAGCTGCCCTCCCCGGCATTGTTGCCGGCATCATGCTGGCGGTGAGCCGCGCCATCGGTGAAACCATGATCGTGGTGATGGCGGCAGGCTATGCCGCCAACCTGTCTGCCAACCCGCTGGAAGCGATGACCACGGTGACAGTGCAGATCGTCGCCATGCTGACGGGTGAAGCCAGCCTTGACCATCCGGCCACGCTCAGCGCCTTCGCGCTTGGCTTCGTGCTGTTCGTCATCACCCTGATCCTGAATGTCATCGCCTTGCGCGTGGTGAAGAGGTTCCGCGAAGCTTATGAGTGAGGTCATCACCCCCACCCGCACGCCGGAATTCGAAGCCCGGCTGAAGCAGCGATATGCCGCCGAAAAACGGTTCAAGGCCGCCGGTCTTGCCGCCGTGCTTTTCTCGATCGTGGTGCTGATCTTCCTGCTCGGCAACATGCTCATCAACGGACTCGGCGGCTTCCAGCGCACCGTGCTGGATGTGCCGATCGACATGTCGCGCATGGCGCTGTCGATCCCGGCAAGCGAGAACGATGCCATCGCCATCCGTGCGCTGCAGTCACAAGGCCTGCCCGAAATCGTGCAGTTCGCTGCAGAGGAGGCGCTGGGCGCCGAAGGGGCGGCGCAGGTCAACTCCGAAGCCTGGCGCGACGTGGCGACCGAGATCGTGAACGACCGTTCGTTGCTGCAGGGCACCCATACTTTCGCTCTGGTAACCAGTGAAGACCTCGCCTCCGCCTATGCAGGAGACGGGCAGGCAGCGCTTCAACCGCTGGCGCAGGAACTGGCGGATCGCGGCGTGCTGCGCGATGGATTCGATGCCGGTTTCCTCGAACGATCCGATGCAACCGATCCGCAGCTTGCCGGTATCTGGGGTGCGCTGAAGGGCTCGATCCTGACCATGATCGTCACCCTGCTGCTGGCTTTCCCGGTCGGTGTGCTGGCTGCGCTGTATCTCGAAGAATATGCCCCGCGTAACCGCTGGACGGACATTATCGAAGTGTCGATCAACAACCTCGCCGCAGTTCCATCGATAATCTTCGGCCTGCTCGGTCTTGCCGTGTTCCTCACGCTGTTTCCTGGTTACCGCTCTGCTCCGGTCATCGGCGGCATGACGCTGGCGCTGATGACGATGCCGGTGATCGTGATCTCGGGCCGCAACGCGATCAAGGCCGTGCCGCCATCGATCCGCGATGGCGCGCTAGCCATTGGTGCATCGCCGGTACAGGTGGTGTTCCACCACGTGTTGCCGCTGGCCCTGCCCAGCATCCTGACCGGCACCATCATCGGCATGGCCCGCGCACTGGGCGAAACCGCGCCGCTGCTGCTGATCGGTATGCGCGCCTTCGTTTCCACCCCGCCCGAAGGCTTTACCGATAACGCCACCGTGCTGCCGATGCAGATCTTCCTGTGGTCTGACCAGATCGACCGCGGATTCGTGGAACGCACCAGCGCGGCGATCATCGTGCTATTGATATTCCTCCTGCTGATGAATGGCCTCGCCATTTACCTGCGCAACAAGTTCGAGAAGAAATGGTGATGGATCAGACTCACGCTCCCGGTGGCAAGAGCCTTGAGGCAAAGGCCGAAGCCCTTTCCGCGCCCAAGATCAGCGCCACGGGCGTGTCTGTCTTCTATGGCGAGAAGAAGGCGATCGACGAGGTGTCGATCAATGTTCACACCGAACATGTGACCGCCTTCATCGGCCCGTCGGGCTGCGGCAAGTCCACCTTCCTGCGCACCCTCAACCGCATGAATGACACGATCCCCTCGGCTCGCGTCGAAGGCACGATCGAGCTGGACGGTGAAGACATCTACCATTCCGGCATGGACGTGGTGCAGCTTCGTGCCCGCGTCGGCATGGTGTTCCAGAAGCCCAACCCCTTCCCCAAGTCGATCTACGAGAACATCGCATACGGCCCGCGAATCCACGGTCTGGCGCAAGGCAAGACCGAGCTCGACCAGATCGTTGAGCGCAGCTTGCAGCGCGCAGGCCTGTGGGAAGAAGTGAAGGATCGCCTCGAGGATTCGGGCACAGCGCTTTCAGGCGGCCAGCAGCAGCGCCTTTGCATCGCCCGCGCCATCGCCGTCGATCCCGAAGTGATCCTCATGGACGAGCCGTGCTCCGCGCTCGATCCCATCGCCACGGCCAAGATCGAGGAACTGATCGACGAATTGCGCGGTCGCTATGCCATCGTGATCGTTACCCATTCCATGCAGCAGGCGGCGCGCGTCTCGCAGAGGACAGCGTTTTTTCACCTTGGACACTTGGTGGAATACGGACATACTTCGGACATCTTCACCAATCCTCGCGAGAAGCGCACGCAGGATTACATCACAGGTCGGTACGGCTAATGGCAGAACATACAGTCAAGGCATTCGATGAGGACATCACTCGCCTCCGCGGCCTGATCGCCGAACTGGGCGGCCTGGCGGAGCTGGCGATACAGCAATCGCTCGAAGCCATCGTCACCGGTGATGAGGAACTTGCCCGCGAAGTGGTGGAGCGGGACCCCAAGCTGGATGCGCTCGAAGCCGAGGTGGATGCCATGGCCGTGCGCGTGCTCGCCCTGCGCGCGCCGATGGCGGATGACCTGCGCGAAATCATCGCCGCGCTCAAGATCGCGGGCGTTGTCGAACGCATCGGTGACTATGCCAAGAACATCGCCAAGCGCGTGGGCCGCATCGAAGGACGTGCGCGGTTCGAACCGCTCACCCTGCTGCCCGCCATGGGCGAAGTGGCGGCGGAAATGGTACATGACGTGCTCACCGCCTATGCCGCGCGCGATCCCATTGTGGCGCGCGAGGTGATCGAGCGGGACGAGAAGGTAGATGCCTTCTATGACAGCATCTTCCGCAACCTTGTCAGCCACATGGTGGAAAACCCGGCGACCATTTCCAGCGCGGCACAGCTGCTGTTCGTGGCTCGCAATATCGAGCGGATTGGCGATCACGCCACCAATGTCGCGGAAATGGTGCATTTCGCTGCGGTCGGTTCCTACCCCACCGACATAGAGCGTTGAAACATTCCTGACGCATTTCTGCCATATTACACTCTGCGAATCGCAGGTGAAACGTCACCTTGCCCGCAGAGGAAATTGTAATGTCGGCACCAAAGCTGTTGCTGGTTGAAGATGATACCGCGCTGGCCGAATTGCTCGAATACCGTTTCGAGAGCGAGGGCTACAACGTCAGTGTAACCCCGGATGGTGAGGAAGCCATGATGCTGGCGGCAGAAGATCCGCCGGATCTCGTGATCCTCGACTGGATGATCGAAGGGATCAGCGGGATCGAGGTTTGCCGCCGCTTGCGCCGCGACCAGGCCACCGCCCATGTTCCCATCATCATGTTGACCGCGCGCGAGGCCGAGGATGACCGGGTGCGTGGCCTCGAAACAGGCGCGGACGACTACCTGACCAAACCCTTTTCCCCCCGCGAGCTGCTCGCCCGCGTGTCCGCCGTGCTGCGCCGCGTGCGCCCTGCACTGGCCGGAGAGGAAATCGCTGCCGGCGACCTGAAGCTGGACCCGGTTGCCCACCGCGTGGAACGTCGCGGACGGCAGCTGCATATCGGCCCGACCGAATATCGCCTCATCAAGTTCTTCATGGAGCACCCCCGCCGCGTATTCTCGCGCAGCCAGCTGCTGGACGCCGTATGGGGCACCGGTAGCGAGATCGAGGAGCGGACCGTGGACGTCCATATCCGCCGTCTGCGCAAGGCCATCGCCGTCGAGAACGTGCGAGACCCGATCCGCACGGTCCGCTCGGCAGGCTATGCGTTAGAACCCGTTTAACTACGTAAGTGGTTGCAATTGCTACGCAGCATGGCAAAGAGGGGCTCGAGCTCAAGAGAGCGTTGCTGTCTTGCATCACACGGACCAACCGAGCATTTTTAGCGATGTTTGGAACTTGACGAGTCTTTGTGCATTGCACTACTACCAACAATGAAACGCAATTATTTATCACCGAAGAGAGTTAGGTAGGATCTTGAAGAAATTTATCGCAAGTGCAGTTGCAGGCACGATGGCCGTTACGTCGGTCGCTGCTGCTGCTGCCCCGATCGCTTTCCAGTCGGCTACCCGCACCGCTTCGCCGGTCGCTGACGCAGAAGGTATGGAAGGCGCCAGCGAAATCTGGATCGCCATTATCTTCGCGCTGGTTGCCGCTGGCATCATCGTTCTGATCGAGAACGAAGAAGGCGACATCGACGATCTGCCCGCCAGCCCGTAGTCACACGGCTGCATTGCAGTTCAAGAAAGCCCTTGCTTCAGCGGGGGCTTTTTTATGTCCTTTTGACGTGCGATCGATTTGCTGCGTTATCGGCAAACGCTGCCGACAATCCGGTCTGCCTGGTCTAGATGGAAGTGATCGGCATGTGCCGCGTTGTATTCCGGCGAGAGGACCGTGGAGAAGGAGGCGCAGGCCGAATCGCGGGCCCGGCGCAGGAAGGCAGCCTCTTCGTCATCGCCCTGCCAGTCTCCCAGCAGGCTGATCCGCTGACCGTCCTCGGTAACGAAAGCCGCGATATCCAGCGCATTGCCAGCGGCATGTTCGCTCCATTACCCGTCATTGCCGCCACCGATCCTGCGGCAATTGTAGGTTCCCAGGTGCTCGACGCGGGCAATCCGCGAGCCGAGGATTGCTTCGGCTGCCGGCTGCACGCCATGTTCCATCCAGATGGCATATCCGGTTGCGGCAAGGCAGGTCATCTGCGGGTTGGCCGGGCTGAACCCTTCGCCTGACAGCACAGTGCGATCATCGCGCAGGCAGGCGTTTTCGCCGCTGGGCGGCAGCACCTCGAAGGCCACCCCGCCACGATCCAGCACCGCGCGGCAATCGTCTGTCGCGCCGCGCAAGGCGTTGATCTTCTGGACTGTGGCCCAGCCCGGCAGGTGGGCAATTTCCAGCGGAGCCCACGGATTGTGCTGCGGGTTCTCGTGCAGCCAGCCCCTAATGCCAAGGCCGATGGCACCCAGCACCAGCGCGCCAGTAACAATCCGGTCCAGCCTGAACCTGCCGATCCTTGTCGAAAGCCGCATCAGTGGAAATCGCGCGATTTGGGGATGACGCGGTGGTTGCGCGGATGGCTGCGCATCGACGGGCCGCGATTGCCGATGGGGCTGGTGACATGGTCCGCGCGGGCGACGGGCGCCTGCAACAGGTCGTCCGACAGGCGATGCAGTTCATGCGTTGCATCGGTCATGTGGTGGGCGATGACGTGGATCACCTCGTCATCATATTCCACGCGGCCGCGCACTTCCATCAGCCGCGATCCCATCACCACGCGGCGCTGTTTCTCCTTCAGGTCAGGCCACACGACGAGGTTGATCACGCCTGTCTCGTCCTCCAGCGTGATGAAGCACACGCCCTTGGCACTGCCCGGCCGCTGGCGGATCAGCACCACACCGGCCACCTGCACCATGCTGCGCGTCTTGCGATCGCGTAGGTCGCAGGCGCGCACGAAGCCTCGCTCGCCCAGCGATGCGCGCAGGAAGGCCATGGGGTGGGCTTTCAGCGAAAGGCGCGTGGTCTGGTAATCGGCCACCACCTCTTCCGAGAGAGGCATTCTGGGCAGCACCGCCCTGCCCTTTTCCGCCCCTTCCGCGCGGGCATGGGCATGGGCGAACAGCGGCAGGTCCGGCCCTGCCACAAGGCTGCGGGCATCCCACAGCGCCTGTCTTCGCGATAGCTGCATGGATGTGAAACAATCGGCACTGGCAAGCCGTTCCACATGGGCAGGAGAAATCCGCGCCCTTTCGCGCAATTGCTCGACATCGCTGTACGGGCCTTCCTCCGCTCGCGCTGCCACCAGCCTTGCAGCGACGTGTTCGGGCAGGCCGTCCACCTGCCGCAAGCCGAGCCGCAGGGCCACGCCTTCCTGCTCCAGCGCGCAATCCCACTGCGAATGGTTCACATCCGCCGGCAGCACCTCCACGCCATGCTCGCGCGCATCGCGCACGATCTGCGCGGGAGCGTAGAAGCCCATCGGCTGCGAATTGAGCAGCGCGCAGGCAAAGGCAGCCGGGAAGTGGCATTTCAGCCAGCTGGAGACATAGACGAGGTGGGCAAAGCTGGCGGCATGGCTTTCCGGGAAGCCGTATTCACCAAAGCCCTTGATCTGGTTGAAGCAGCGTTCGGCGAAATCGGGATCGTAACCGCGCGCCACCATGCGGCCGACCATCATCTCTTCCAGTTCGTGCACCATGCCGCGGCTGCGGAAGGTGGCCATGGCCTTGCGCAACCGGTTCGCCTCCGCGCCGGAAAAGCGCGCAGCATCGAGCGCGATCTTCATCGCCTGTTCCTGGAAAATCGGCACGCCCAGCGTTCTCTCAAGTATGCTTGAGAGTTCGTCAGGAGGGCCATGCTGCGGCCCCGGTGCGGGGATCACGACCTGCTCCTCCCCCCATCTGCGCTTGAGATAGGGATGCACCATGTCACCCTGGATCGGGCCGGGCCGCACGATCGCCACCTGGATCACAAGGTCATAGAATTCGCGCGGGCGCAGGCGCGGCAGCATGTTCATCTGCGCGCGGCTTTCCACCTGGAACACGCCGAGCGAATCCCCCTTGCGCAGCATGGCATAGGTTTCCGGGTCCTCACGCGGCACCGTGGCCAAGGTCAGGCTGCGGCCGTGGTGATCTTCCAGCAGATCGAGGCATTTGCGGATGCAGGTGAGCATGCCCAGCGCCAGCACGTCCACTTTCAGGATGCCCAGCGCGTCGATATCGTCCTTGTCCCATTCGATGAAGCTGCGATCCGCCATCGCACCATTGCCGATGGGCACCGTCTCCACCAGCGCACTTTCGGTAAGGATGAAGCCGCCAACATGCTGCGAGAGGTGGCGCGGCATGCCGATCATCTGCTCGGTCAGCTTGAGCACACGGCGCAGGTGCGGATCAGACAGGTCCATGCCGATTTCCTCGGCGTGGCGCTCTGCCACTTCCTTGCCCATGCTGCCCCACACCGTGCGGGCGAGCGCGCTGGTCACATCTTCAGACAGGCCCATCACCTTGCCCACCTCGCGAATGGCCATGCGCGGGCGGTAATGGATCACCGTGGCGCACAGCCCTGCACGGTGGCGGCCATATCTGGCATAGATGTGCTGGATCACCTCCTCGCGCCGCTCATGCTCGAAATCGACGTCGATATCGGGCGGCTCCTTGCGCTCCTCCGATATGAAGCGATCGAACAGCAGCGCGTGTTTCGCCGGGTCCACGCTGGTGATGCCGAGCACGTAGCAGACGGCGGAGTTCGCCGCGCTGCCGCGCCCCTGGCACAGGATCGGCGGATCCTGCCCGCGCGCGAAATCGACGATTTCCTTGATGGTGAGGAAGTAGCGCGCCAGCTCCAGCTTGCCGATCAGCGCCAGCTCGCGGTGCAGCACATCGCGCACGCTTTCGGGCACACCCGCCGGATAGCGCCACTTCGCGCCTTCCCAGGTCTGCTGTTCGAGATATTCCTGCGGGCCGACGCCGTCAGGGTAAATCTCCTCGGGATATTCGTAACGCAGCTCGTCCAGGCTGAATGTGCAGGCATCCGCCACTGTGCGCGCCGCCGTGATGGCATGCGGCCATGGTTCGAACAGCCGCAGCATCTCCTCGGGGCTTTTCAGGTGCCGCTCGGCATTGGCAAGCAGCAGGTGGCCTGCCGCTGCCACCGTGGTCTTGTGCCGGATCGCGGTCATCACGTCCTGCAGCGGGCGACGTTCAGGCGCGTGGTAGAGCACGTCATTGGTGGCGAGGATCGATAACCCGTTCACCCGCGCCAGCGCATCGAGCCTGCTGATCCGCGCGACATCGTCCCCGCGATAAAGGAAGCTCGCCGCGACATGGCGCATGGATGGCAATCCAGCGGCAAGATGCGGCAGGATTTCGGGCAGCGGGCCGGTCACCTGCTCCTCGAAACTGGCCCCGCCCAGCGTCACCACATTGCTGGCCCATGCAGGCACGGTAAGGCTGGTGGCAAGGTCTGCCGGGGGCACGAGGATCAACTGGATACCCTCGGAATGCTCCGCCAGCATCGTCAGCGAGATGTCGCAACGGCCCTTTTCCTGCCACTCGCCATCCAGCGTGGACATGCGGCCTGCGGAAATCAGGCGGCACAACCGGCCATAGGCGGCACGATCCGTGGGAAAGGCGAGAAAGGCGAGGCCCTCCACCACTTCGATGCGGCAGCCGATCACCGGGCGCAGGCGCAGCGTCTTTGCCTCGGTATGCACGCGCACCACCCCCGCCATGGAATTGGCATCGGCAATGCCCAGCGCATCACAGCCAAGTTCGCGCGCGCGCATGACGAGGTCCACCGCATCCGACGCACCGCGCAGGAAGGAGAAACAGCTCGCCACGCCCAGCTCCACGAAAGGCGCGCGCGGCGGCGCGTCGATCAGGTCAGGATCAAGCGCGATACGGCGCTTCTCAGGTGTGAGAGGGGCGTCGGGCATGGTGCCTCACTCCGCAGCCAGTTCGGCAAGGCGCGCCTGCACCGCCGCCAGGTCACGCGCAAACAACCTTTCCTGCTCCTCCCGCGCAGCACCATCGAGGCGCAGCAGGTAGGATGGATGTGCCGTCACCCACAGCTCGCTGCCATCGTCGAGCGGGATCGGCGCGCCGCGGGTGCTGGCAACGCTCACCGTGCGGCCAAGGATGCCGCGTGCGACAGAAGCTCCCAGCGCCAGCACCAGCTTCGGCTTTACCAGCGCGCGTTCGCCTTCCAGCCACCAGCGGCAGGTGTCGATCTCCTTCGCGGCAGGGTTCTGGTGCAGCCGCCGCTTGCCGCGCATCGTGTATTTGAAATGCTTCACGGCGTTGGTGACATAGGCGGCGCTGCGATCAATCCCGGCCTGCTGGAGATGCACATCAAGCAATTGACCTGCCGGACCGACGAAGGGGCGGCCGGCCTGATCTTCCTGATCCCCCGGCTGCTCGCCCACGATCATCAGTGTGGCATCATGCGGCCCCTCACCCGCGACAGCGTGGTTTTCCAGCGCGCCGATGGGGCAATTGCGGCATCCGCCAATCCCGCTGGCAATATCGTCCAGCGTGGCGGGGCGATCGGCAAAGCGCGCGCCGCCGGTCTCGACCATCTGCGCTTCACGGGCCTGCGCGCCTGCCACCAGCGCGGGGATCAGCTCCGCTTCGGGCATGTTCTTCCAGTATTTGCGCGGCATCTCGCTCAGCATCGCGCGCACTTTCAGCCGCGCGGGGTTGAAGATCGAGGCATAGTAACGCCGCCACAGATCCTCTGCCGCATCGCCTTGTGGGGCATCGCTCTTGCGCGCAGTCGGGCCTTCGCGCAGCACCTCGCCATCCCAGTGGATCGAGCCCTTCGGCGTCAGGATCGACCAGCGCATATTGGTGAAACGGCGCACGAAGAAACCCGCGTTGGTGCGCAGGATGTAATGCTCCGGCTCGAACCAGGCGACATAGTGTTCGCTGCCCTCCTCGCCCTCGACACAGCGGAAGCGCACGAAGGCGCGCATCTTGTGGATGTCACGCCGCACGCTGCGGGTGAGGTCATCAAGGCGGCGGATATCGGGATCGGCGCGGTCTTCAAGGATGCGCGGGGTCGATTGCAGGCGCCACAGCAGGCGATAGAGCAGCGCGAACCGCTCCGGATCGGAATGGCAGATCGCGCTTTTCGCCACCTGCAGAAAGGCCTTGCTGGCGCGCACGTCCCGCGCATTTTCGCCCGGCACAGGCAAGCGCGCGCGGCCATGGGAGAAGAGCGAGCCTGTCGCGCCCGGCTCCACCCACGCCACACGGTCCGGCGGAACATCGCATTGCAGCAGCTGGCGCGCGCGATCACGCCAGAAGGTGAAGTCATCGGCTTGCGGCAGGCTGACGGCATAGATCGCGCCGCGCCTGAGTTGCTGGGCGGCAGACATCAGACGAACAGCTCCAGCTGCTCCTGCTTCGGCACGATCAGGCTTTTGAGATCATCGCGGTCCGTCAACAAGGTCGGCCGCCAGTCCGCCGCGCAGATGAAGGGGCGGACTTTCACGATGGAGGTGGTCAGCTTCGCCACATCGTCGAGCCGCAGGTTGCGGTGGCGACGACTGGCGAGGATACGGCCCACCGCGCGCGTCCCCAGCCCCGGCACACGCAGCAACATCTCGCGTGAAGAACGATTCACATCTACCGGGAATTGATCGCGAAATTTCAGCGCCCACGCCAGCTTGGGATCAATATCGAGCGGCAGGTTGCCATCTGCGCCGGTCGCCTGCACCACCTCGTGCGGAGCAAAGCCATAGAAGCGCATCAGCCAGTCCGACTGGTAAAGCCGGTGCTCGCGGATCAGCGGCGGGCGCTTCAGCGGCAGTACCGCGCTGGCATCGGGAATGGGGCTGAAGGCGGAATAATAGACCCGGCGCAGGCGGAACCGGTCATACAGCGTGCTGGCCTTGCCCACGATATCGGCATCGCTGGCGCTGTCTGCCCCCACGATCATCTGCGTGGATTGCCCGCCCGGAGCAAAGCGCGGCGCGTGGCGGAAGCGCTTTCGTTCATCCTTTGCCTGCGCAATCGCCATCTTCATCCCGCCCATCGCGCCTTCGATACGGCGTGCATCCTTGTCCGGCGCGAGGCGGGTGAGGCCGGCATCGGTCGGCAGTTCGACATTGATCGACACACGATCTGCCAGAAGGCCCGCCTGGTGGATCAGCCCGGGATCAGCCTCGGGAATGGTCTTGAGGTGGATATAACCGCGAAAATCGTGCTCTTCCCGCAGGATACGGGCCACTTCCACCATCTGCTCCATCGTGTGGTCGGAGCTCTTGATGATGCCGGAGGATAGGAACAGCCCCTCGATATAATTGCGGCGATAGAAGCTGAGCGTGAGGTCCGCCACTTCGCGCGGAGTGAAGCGCGCCCGCTCCACATTCGAGCTCTTGCGGTTCACGCAGTAATGGCAATCGAAGATGCAGTGGTTGGTCAGCAGGATCTTCAAGAGCGAGATGCAGCGCCCGTCCGGCGCATAGGAATGACATATGCCCATCCCCTCGGTGGAGCCGATGCCCGCTCCGCCCTTGCTGTTCTTCTTCGCCGTGCCGGACGAGGCGCAGGAGGCATCATATTTCGCCGCATCCGCAAGGATGGCGAGCTTGTCGATGATCGATTTCTGACCCATTTGTTCTTTATATGTTCTTGCAAGAGATTCGGCCAGCCCTATCCGAACATGCCTTGTAGAAACCAGTCCGGCATCCCGCCGCGCCCGTCATCGGCAAGGCCTGCGCGGTAAATCCAGTAGCGGCGGCCTGCCCCGTCCTCGATCCGGTAATAGTCTCGCAAGCGGGCAGAGCCTTTCTCGCGCCACCATTCGGGCGCAATCCGTTCAGGCCCTTCCACCCGCACCACTTCATGCACATCGCCGCGCCAGCGGAAGCGGCGGGGATAGCCATCGGGGCTGGTATAGAGCACGGCGATCTGCTCTGGCCTTTCAAGGATTTTCAAAGGCCTGGAATGGAAATCGAACAGGTGTTGCGAGGCCTGTTCCGGCTCCAGCGGAGCCTGCCAGCCTTGCGCCCGCTCCGGCACATGGCTGGCGCGCGGCACCGGGCGGCGCACGGCCCTGGGGCCAAGCCGCACGGTCAGCCTGTCGATACAGGCAGCAAGCGAAGTGCCATGTTCTTCCGCTGCGGCATCGAGCTCTGCCTGCGTCAGCGCCAATGGCTCTGACCATGAAGCGCGCAGCCGCAGCATCTCTATCCCGAAGCCCGCATCGACGTCATCGAGCCGGGCGGCGAACAGGCGGCAGATATGCGCGGCATCGCGGGTGGAAGCGGCCATCTCGAGGCGCCGCAGCACCACCTCGCCATCCACGCGCCACATGCCAAGTTCCAGCCTGCGCGCGCCCTCGCCCCGCGCGTCCAGCTCGCGCACCATATCCTGCGCCAGGTCTTCCAGCACGCGGTCAAGCAGGCTGCGGTGGCGGATAGGCTCCATCAGGCGGCGCTGGACGAGCGCTGGTTCCACCGCGACAACGGGCAGCAAGGGTTCGGGCACGCGGCCGAGCAACTGGTCCATCCGCACCAGCGGATTGACCGAAGGCGAACGGCGGCTGCGGAAACGGCGCTGCACGGCATCGCGGCCCAGCTGCTCCATATCGCCCAGTTGCTTGAGGCCGAGGCGGCGCAGCACCAGCAGCACATCACCGTCAAGCCGCAATGCCGCCACCGGCAAAGGAGCAAGGCGGGCCGCGCCGTCATCATCAGGGGCAAGGATGGTGGCACCGGATGCGTAATGCGCCAGCGCCCATGCCGCGCCCGCCGTGGGGGCGATGGCCGCGCGAACTGACAGGCCCTGCGCGGCAAAGCGGGTGTGCACATCCTCCAGCAACCGCTCCTCACCGCCGAAGAGGTGCGCCACGGCGGTGACGTCCACCAGCAGGCCATCCGGCGCATCGATGGCAGACCACGGGCCCCAGCGCTGCGCCCACAGCGCCAGCCTTTCAAGGAAGGCGAGATCCCCCGCCGGATCACTGGGCGCCACTTTCAGCTGCGGACACAGCGTGCGCGCATCAGCCAGCATCATGCCCGCCTCCGCGCCAGCTTCGCGCCCGGCATCATTGGCAGCATCAACGCGCGGGCCATGCGCGGTCTCGGTGATCAGGACGAGCGGCTCGCTATCGGCACCCTCGCCCCGCTGGCACTGTTCAGCGTGCCGCCAGCGGTCCAGCGCCAGCTGCACCAGCCAGATCGCCATGATCCGGCGTGGCGGCCTGCCCCTCGTCTTGCGGGGAGGCAATCCTGGCGCCCTTCCGCTCGGCGACGAGTGACGATCCGTCATCGAGCAAGATCCATTCTCCGGGGGCGTGGCTACGGGCGCGGAACAGCTCGCCATGCCAGCGGGGCTGGCCGGGGGCAGCTGTGTTCCAGCGCGGTTGCAGGGACGGAGCCGAACGCACCTGCCAGCGCATCCGGGCAGAGCTGGTATCGCGCTGCGCATCATGGCGGATGAGGAACAGCGGCACGCCGTATTTCTCCGCCGCAAGGCTGAGGCGGCGCGATGCGGTAAGGTCCAGCGCCTGCGGATTGCCCGCCACCTCCCCGATCACGCAGGCAAGGTCGCGGCAGCGCATCCCCTCTTCCAGCGCGAACAGGGCATCCTCGATCCTTTGCGCCGCGACATGGATCACCCGGTGGCGCAATTCGCGCGGCAGGCCGGGGCGATAGGGAACGCCCGTCTTGCGGCGCGATGCGGCATCCTGCACCCACAGCAGGCTCTTTTCCTCAAGCCTGCCATCGGTGGCGTGGCGCATCCCGTCCAGTGCCAGCGCCAGCGCGCAGGCCGCGCCCGAAGCCTCGTCTGCCGAAGCGAACAGCTCATTATGCCGGTCGCGCGCCTTCGCCCGGGCAAGGCCCGGCCGCCAGCGCGGCGCCTGCTGCCCCAGCGAAGCAAGCTGGGCAGCCTTTGGGAATGCGGACAAGTCCATCGAATCGGCTCCAATGTTCTATATATGTTCTCATGCAGCCTGTTTGGCAATGCCCATCTCGGCTTGTGCACGATTGGTCGGCCAATCCGGAACCACACCGCCACTTCGCCCATTGATTGGGCAAAGGAGACAGACATGACATCGACCGCAGAACTGAAGAAGGATTTCTGGAAGACGCTGGCTGACAGCCCGTTCCTGTTCCTTGAACTCAATGACAATGCGCAGACCGCCGTGCCCATGACCGCACAGCTGGACAAGGATGCCGACAGCGCGATCTGGTTCTTCACCGCAAGGGATCACGCCCTTGCCAAGGGCGGCCTCGCCACCGCCACCTTTGCCGGCAAGGGGCATGACATGTTCGCCCGCTTCACCGGCATGCTGAGCGAGGAAACCAGTCGCGAACGGCTGGAGAAGCAGAGGTCGAAGCCGGTCGAGGCATGGTTCCCCGGCGGCAAGGATGATCCCAACCTCATCATGCTGCGGATGGATTTGGGCACAGCCGAAATCTGGAACAGCGACCTTGGCTTCATGGATACCGCCAAGATGCTGCTGGGCTTCGACATGCGCGAGGAAGCAGAGGGCGAACCCGCGCGCACGCTGCTTTAAGCAAAGCGCCTCGTGCGATCAGGAAGGGCTGCTGCCGAAAGGTGGCGGCCCTTCTGCTGTCAGGCCAGCAAATCGGGGAAAATGCCGACGATCAGGATCGCGATCAGCACCAGCGGGCAGGCAAAGCGGACAAGGAACAGGAAGAACAGGTGCAGCACGCCGGTCAGGCCGTTCTCGCTGTCCACCAGTCGCTTGTCGGCAATCCAGCCGATGAAGATCGCGGTCAGGATCGCGCCAATCGGCATCAGCAGCTTGCCTGTCAGCGTGTCGAGCGTATCGAGCACGCCCATCCCTTCGAACATCGGAATGAAGCCGAGCGGGTGGAAATCGCTCATCGGCCCGGTGGAGAGAGCAGACAGCGCGCCAAGCACACCAGCGCCCAGCAGCACCAGCACCGCCGCCGCAGGGCGGGCGAACTTGAACTTGTCGATCAGCCACGCTGTCGGCACTTCCATCAGGGCAATCGAACTGGTCAGCGCGGCAAAGCCGACCATGATGAAGAAGGCGAGCCCGATCAGCGAGCCGCCCGGCATCTCCTGGAAAGCGTGCGGCAAGGTCTGGAACATCAGCCCCAGGCCGCCATTGGGCTCGAGGCCCGCGGCAAAGACGATGGGGAAGATGCAGATGCCGGCAATCAGCGCCACCGACGTGTCCGCCGCGCCGATAATGGCAGATGTGCCCGCAAGGTTCACATTGCGTCCGACATAGGCGCCGTAGGTGATCATGCCCGCCACGCCAAGAGACAGCGAGAAGAACGCCTGCCCCACCGCCGCAAGCATCACCGGACCGGTCAGCTTCTCGGCCTCGAAAGTGAAGAGATAGAAGATCGTCCGGTCGAACGCCCCGCCGAACGCGCCATAGATCGTGATACCGACAAGCAGCACGAAGAAGGTGGGCATCAGCCACACCGCAGCCTTCTCGATACCGCCGGACACGCCGCGCACGACAAATGCGAAGGTGATCAGCAGAAACAGGATATTGCAGATGACTGTCAACGTTCCATTGCCGATCATCGCGGGGAAGAAGCCTTCCACCTCTTCGACAGGAACACCCTGGAATGCCGTGCCGGTTATGCCAGTCGAGAACAGGTCCTGCAGGAACAGCCAGATGTAATCGAGCACCCAGCCGCCGATCACGCAGTAGAAGCCGAGCACGAGGAAAGCCGCGAGTACGCCAAGCCCTGCAACCCATTCCCACTTTGGCGAAGCGCCCGATTGTTCGGCAACCTTGCGGAAGCTTTCCGGTGCGGAGGACTGGCCGTGGCGGCCGATCAGTGTCTCGGCCAGCAGCACCGGAAGGCCGATCAGGATCACGCAGAAGATGTAGAACAGCACGAATGCGCCGCCGCCATTGGCCCCTGCCTCTGCCGGGAAGCGGACCAGGTTTCCGAGACCGACTGCCGAACCGATTGCTGCCAGCACGAATGCCGTGCGCGACGACCAGCCATCACCGCCAGTGCTCGATCCCGATAATGCCATGGATTGCTGCTCCCGTCCCGCAGGCTTCCCGAAAGCGCATGTGATGCATGGAAAAGCCCCTCGCGTCGAGGGCAAGCTCTGCTAGAAGGCCAATATGTCCACGACCTTCAATCTCGATACCTCCACCTCTCGCGCCAACCCCACGCCCGCCCCGATGCGTCGCCTGACGGTGCCCGCCATTCGCGAGCGCAAGCAGGATGGCGTCACCGCAGAACCCATCGTGATGCTGACAGCCTATACCGCGCGGCAGGCACAATTGCTCAACGCCCATTGCGACATGCTGCTGGTGGGGGATTCGCTTGGACAGGTGATCTACGGCCTGCCATCCACGATCCCGGTAACGCTGGAAATGATGGCCAACCATGCAGCTGCGGTGGTGCGCGGGTCCTATCACTCAGTGGTGGTGGTCGATATGCCCTTCGGTTCCTACGAGGCATCACCGCAGGCTGCATTTGAAAGCGCCAGTTACCTGCTGAAGCAGAGCAACGCCGCTGCCGTGAAGCTGGAAGGCGGGGAAGCCATGGCGGAAACGGTGGAATTCCTGGTCAAGCGCGGCATTCCCGTGGTCGGCCACGTCGGCCTGACCCCGCAAGCGGTCAACGTGCTGGGCGGCTACAAGGCACGCGGCCGCAGCGATGCCGAGGCTGACAAGATCGTTGGCGATGCCCGCGCGCTCGATGCCGCTGGCGCATTCGCCATCGTGGTGGAAGGCGTGCTTGAACCGATCGCGATTGCGGCAACACAGGCAGTCGGCTGCCCCACCATTGGCATTGGCGCTTCCGCCCAGTGCGACGGGCAGGTTCTGGTGATTGACGACATGCTCGGCATGTTCGAACGCGTCCCGCGCTTCGTGAAGCGGTACGACAACTTTGCGGAGAACGTGGCCAAGGCTGCCGAAACCTACGCCGCCGAAGTGCGTGCGCGGACTTTCCCCGGCGATGACCAGCTCTATCAACCCGAATAGGGAACCTTGCGCGCTCTGAAACGCTGCCCTAGCGCCCACTTCGATACGATCCCCACGCAATCAGGACAGAGTGACGCACATGCAAACGCTTCTGCGTTTCTATAAATTCTCGCTCGTTTTCACCTTTGCCTGTTTGGCTCTCGGTGCATGGTATGCCTATGCCAGCACGGGAACGCTGGGTGGCATGGCGTCGATCCTTTGGATCATCTTCGTCCTCTCGATCCTCGAAATTTCGCTCAGCTTTGACAATGCTGTGGTGAACGCCACCGTGCTGCGAACCATGGACGAGGTGTGGCAACAACGCTTCCTTGTCTGGGGTATCGCCATTGCCGTGTTCGGCACGCGCATCATCTTCCCGCTCGCTATCGTCGCTATTGCTGCCGGTATTGGCCCGATCGAGGCAATCGAACTGTCGCTCAACCGTCCGCAGGAATATGAGCAGATCGTCTCCAGCGCCCATGTCGGCATTGCCGGTTTCGGCGGCGCCTTCCTCTTCATGGTCGGCCTCAACTTCTTTTTCGATGGCGAGAAGGATATCCACTGGATCAGGATGGTTGAGAAGCAGCTTTCCCGCTTTTCCGCCCTTCCCGCTGCGGAAATCGCCATCCTGCTGCTGGTGCTTTGGGGCATTTCCAGCATGCTTGAACCCGCCGAGGCGCTGACTTTCCTCACCGCAGGCCTGCTTGGCCTTGTGACCTATATCGCGGTGCAAGGGATCAGCACGATCCTGGAAATGAAGGAAGAGGCTGCCCGCGCATCAGGCGCGGTGGTGCGCAGCGGGCTCGGCGGTTTTCTCTATCTGGAAGTGCTGGACGCCAGCTTCAGCTTCGATGGCGTGATCGGTGCCTTTGCCCTGTCCAACAACATGATCGTGATCGCGCTGGGCCTATCCATCGGCGCGATGTTCGTGCGCTCGATGACAATCCACCTCGTTCGGCAGGGCACACTGGCGCAATATCGCTATCTCGAGCATGGCGCGTTCTGGGCGATCATCGTGCTCGGCGGCATCATGCTAGCATCAGCAAAATTCCACATTCCCGAAACCATTACCGGCCTGATCGGCGCGGTGCTGATCGGTATTTCCCTGTGGTGGTCGATCCGTCACAAGCGCAAGTTCGGAGACGGGGATGAGGCTAGCCCGGCAGCGGATTAAGCTTTCGCGCAATCGGTGCTGACAGCACCAGTTGCAACAAGTGGTAGACCAGCACCGGAAGCAGCAGCAATCCGGCGATGGTAGGCGGGAACAGCACCGCCGCCAGCGGAGCGCCGATGGCGATGCTCTTTTGTGCCCCGGCAAAGAGGAATGAAATCCTCTCCTGCCGGCCCAGCCCGATAGCGCCGCCAAGCAACCAGCTGCCGCCGAAACCAATTATGAGAAAAGCTGCGACAAGGCCCAGCAGTATTGCCCAGAGTTCCGGCCCCACCAGCGTCCACAAGCCTTGCTCTACAGCTCCTGAAAAGGCGACGTAGACGGCAGTGGCGATGCACAGCTTGTCTGCCCAGCCAATCAGGCTGCGCCGTTCGCGCACCCAGTCACCCAGCCAGTTCTGCAGCACCTGACCCAGAACGAACGGCAGGACAAGAATGGTTGCAATGCGTTGCAAGCCATCGAGATCGAGATCGACCGCTGCTGTCCCGGCAAGCAAGGCGAGCAAGGGCGCGGTAACGAACACGCCGGTCACATTGATCACCGCCGCGGCCACCACCGATGCCGCGACATTTCCGCCTGCGAGGGAGGAATAGGCAGTGGCGGACTGCACCGTTGACGGCAGGATACCGAGGAACAGCAGGCCAAGTGCGATATGTTCAGGCAGGAATTGTCCACCCGCGCGCCAAAGCAGCCACCCGGCCGCCCCCATACCAAGGAAACACCACAGCGAGAGCGGCAAGAGGAAGCGCCAGTTGCGCATTCCGGCAAACACGTCTGCCCGCGGCAAGCGCAAGCCGTTCAGCAGGAAAAGGAGGAAGATGCCACCGTCCGAAACGCTGCGGGCAATGGCCCTTCCATCACCTGTAACCGGCAGGAAGGAGGCGAGGAGGATCGCCACCAGCAGCAGGCGCACCAGCGGGTCAAAGGCAAGCATGATCCGGGAGATGGCCATGTGCAGCCCCTGCCCCCTGTTTCTCACCTTGTCCAGCCCGCAGGCTGTCAGCGCATCACGAGCCGATTGGTCGGCCCGGCGGCAGCTTTGGCCAGCAGCGCCTTTGCTGTGGCATCATCCCCGCCGCCAAGCTCGATAGTCCGCGCCAGCGCTAGGGCGACGCGCTGGTTGCTCCTCTGCAAGCCGTTGGCGAAGCGGGCGCTATCCTGCGCTTCCTGCGTCAGCCCCAGCCCTGCTTCAAGTTCGGCCAGTTCGGCATGCAGCAGCGGGTCTGACTTGCCTGCACCCACACCGGCCGCATAGCGCAGCAACACGGCGGCTCGCGCCGGATTGCCCGCTTCGCGCTGCATCCGGCCCAGCAAGGCGACGGCAGCCGCTTCCTGCGGATTTTGTGCAATATGGCCCGCCAGCATCCTGCGCGCGCCCGCATCTTCGCCAAGGACGAAGAGGAAGAGCGCAAGGCCCGGTCAGAGGCAAGGCGGCCTGCCCCGGCCTATGGCGAAGCAAGCCTGACCCGGCGCGACGGCGCTCAGGACGGCGGCTTCGGCGATAGTGAATTCGACGCATCCTACGGACGACCAAGCGGCCCACAAAGCAGCCGCTACTCGTCAATCGTGGTGCCCGATTCCGGTTCCGAGAATGCCGTCTTCACCGCAAGCCACCTCGACAAGCTGAGCGAGGAGGAACTCGAGCGGATGCTTGCAGCTCTACGCGAGGACGGCATCGAAACAGAGACAGAGCGGCGGCAGGCCCTGGCCTTGATTGAAGCTTCGTCGCGCCGCCGTAGTGGCCATCGCTACAACTGACCAGCCCGTCGGCTTGATCACGCAGCTACATTCCGTAGGAAAGTACCAGCAGCAAGCTTAGGGTGGTCACCATCAGCAACACCAGCGGCACACCAGTGCGCAGATAGTCTGCGAAACGGTAATTGCCTTCCGCCATGATCAGCATGTTGGTCTGGTATGCGATGGGCGTGGCGTAGCACAGGTTGCAGCCGAACAGCACCGCAAGGATCAGCGGCTCTTCCGGCAGGCAGAGCGTCGAGGCGATGTTGAAGGCAATCGGGGTGCCAACGGTGGCTGCCGTGGCATTCGATGCAAAATTGGTGAGCACAGTGACGAACAGCATGATCGCCGCCAGCACACCTGCGGGAGGCAGGAATTGCAGGCCGAGCGACATCAGCTCGCCCAGCCACTCGGCCGCACCGCTATCAAGAATGATGCGGCCAATCGCGATACTCGCCGCCACCAGTACGATTACCTTGGCCGAAAGCGCCCTGCCCACCCGGTCAAATTTGACGCAACCGGTCAGGAACATCAGGATCGCTCCGCCCAGTGCAGCGATGGCGATGGGAAACAGACCGATGGAGGCTGTGAAGACCGATCCGAACATGATCGCGGCGGCCAGCAGCGCCTTGGACCGGCGCGGCATGTCTTTCGCACCTTCCAGTTGCAGCAGGCTGTCACCCGATGCAAAATCCTGGATGCCATCGGGCAGTCCCATCACCAGCAGCACGTCACCTTCGGCAAGACGAATCTCGTCGCGATGATTGATCGGCTGGTTGCTGATCAGCCGATCAGGGCGATGGATGCCGAGCACCGCGACGCCATAGTTGTCGGCGATGCCCGATGTGGCGAGTGTTCGGCCAAGGATGCGTGAATCCGCCGTCACCACCATTTCCACGACCTGGATATCCTCGCGGAAATCAGATGAACGGCGACGGATGCGGTCCATCACCCAGCCCGGCGCCACCTGTCCCTTCAGGATGCGATTGGCATCTTCCAAGGCGTCATGCGTGCCGGAAATCAGCAGGCGCTGACCAGCCTCGAATGGGCCATTGGGGCGTTCCTCGAAGCGAAAATCGTTTGGAAGCTTCTCCATCACCTCGTCAAAATGCTTACCCACCAGTTCGCTGTCGGGGGGCACGCGCATACGGGTATAGAAACGGCGCGCAGCCATCACCTCTTCCGAGCTGTTGTCCGGCAGCAGGCGCGGCATCACCAGCCAAAGATAGGGCAACGCCACCAGCGCTGCGATCAGTACCAGCGGTGTGTAGTGGAACACCGACATCTTCGGCATGCCGAGATCGCTGGCGATGGATACCACCAGCAGGTTTGTGGACGTGCCGATGGTCGTGGCCATACCGCCGATCAGAACCGCCGCGTTGAGCGGAATCAGCGTCTTTGAGGCAGGCATCGCCCCGCGCTGTGCCAGTGCGACGAAGATCGGCAGCAGCAGCACCAGAACAGGCGTATCGTTGACGATCATCGACAGCAGCATCGCCAGCACCAGCGATACCAGCAGGCCCACCTGCAGGTTGAAGCGATAGACCTGCTCCAGCAGCCTGGCGGCAGGTTCCAGCGCCCCGGTCACCACAAGACCGCGGCCCATGATCATCAGGGCGCAGATGGTGATCAGCGCATAATGCCCGAAGCCGCCGAAAGCGAGCGACAGCCCGTCAGTCCGCGTAGTGTGTGGCAGAGGGTAGAAATAAAGGCCCACCGCGATAATTGCGATGGTGAGCAGCGAGACGATCTCGGTCGACATGCGTCCGCGGGCAAAGGCCACGAACACCATCACCGTAAGCAGCATGGCTGCTGTGGCGTGGTAAGAGGGAACGTCGATCATCCTGGTGTCGCCTCAAGCTGGTTGACCAGGGTGGTACCTCCGGCCGGACTCGAACCGGCACTTCCGAAGAAACTCGATTTTGAGTCGAGCGCGTCTACCAATTCCGCCACGGAGGCCTGCGTCATGCCAATGCGATTAGCGGTGCATTGGCGCAGGTTCAAGAAAATGCGTGTCCGTTCAGGCCTTCAATGCTTCTGCGATCGCCTTGTGGAGGCGCGAATGCAGCGGATCATTGCCAGCAATCACCTGCTCGGCACAAATCGCCTGCGAACGGCCGCGATAATCGGTGACGAACCCGCCAGCCTCGCGCACGAGCAGGCAGCCTGCAGCCGTGTCCCAATCTGCCAGATCGCTTTCCCAGAAGCCGTCAAACCGGCCAGCGGCAACCCATGCAAGATCGAGCGAGGCAGCGCCGAAACGGCGCACACCGGCAATCTGCGGGCCGAGCTTGGCATAGATCTTCGCCCATTCGGCAAAGTCGCCACGGCCTTGATAAGGCATACCGGTAGCGATCAGCGCTTCGGAAAGCTGCCGACGACCGGATACGCGAAGGCGCGCATCATGCAGCCAGGCTCCGCGTGACTTTTCCGCCCAGAAGGTCTGGTCCGTGATCGGCTGGTAGACCAGGCCAGCAACCACGTCACCCCAGCCACCGCCGCCCAGTTTTGGCTCCTGCACCGCGATGGAGATCGCGAAATGCGGGATGCCGTGTAGGAAGTTGCTGGTGCCATCGAGCGGATCGATGATGAAGCGCGGCTTGTCCGGATCGCCTCCGATATCGCCGCCTTCTTCCAGCTTGAAGCCCCAGTCGGGGCGCGCCGCGCGAAGCTCGTCCCACAAGACGCGCTCGGCAGCCTCGTCAGCCTTCGAAACGAAGTCCGACGGGCCCTTGCGGCTCACCTGCAGGTGCTCCACCTCGCCAAAATCGCGACGCAGCCGGCCACCCGCCTTGCGGGCAGCCTTTTCCATCACGCGGATCAAACCGGAAATTGCAGCCATGATGGTGTCAGTTTCTCTGGATGGTGTCGGCAGGCGCAGCGGCCGGTGCGGCGGCAGCCTGCTGCTGCGGCTGGTAACCGCAGATGGCAGACATGACCATGAGCAGCTGCGAGCCGTTGGTCTGGTCGATCTGCGGGTTGTTGTTCAGCGCAATCACCATCTGGTCGGAAATGGTCTTGAGCGAATTTTCGTAGATGCAGCTGACGAGGACCGCCTTCGCCTCATCCTCGACATTCTCCGACTGGAGACCGCCGATGAGAACCTGCAAATCACGCACGATGCGCTGCTGGTCCTGCTCCGAAAGTTCGGTCTGCTCCTGGGCCTGCACAGGGTGTGCAGCCATGATCAGCGCTGCCCCGGCCATTGCCAGTTTCTTCATATCAGTTTGCCTTCCCGACATAGCTCTGTTCGTAGACGTCGACCACAATCCGCGTTCCGCTTTCGATGTGCGGCGGCACCATGATGCGCACGCCGTTATCGAGCACTGCGGGCTTGTAGCTAGAAGAGGCCGTCTGCCCCTTCACCACTGCGTCAGCTTCCACGATTACCGCTTCGATCTGTGACGGCAGCTGAACGGAGATGGGCTTCTCTTCCCACAGTTCAAGCGAGACCTGCATGCCATCCTGCAGGAACGGGCGGGCATCGCCCAGCAGGTCGCTGGGAAGGTTGATCTGCTCGTAGCTATCCGTGTCCATGAACACCAGCATCTCGCCGTCTTCGTACAGGAACTGGTAGTCCTTGGTATCAAGGCGCACCTTCTCCACCGTGTCGGCGCTGCGGAAACGGACGTTGGTCTTGCGGCCATCCTGCAGGTTCTTCATTTCGACCTGCATGTAGGCACCGCCCTTGCCCGGCTGGGTGTGCTGGATCTTGGCAACTTTCCAGATGCCGCCTTCATACTCGATGATGTTGCCGGGACGGATGTCCACGCCGCTGATCTTCATGGGGCTACTCGCCTAGTTGGGAATGTTCGGATTTCAGAAGTAGCGCGCCCTAGCCCCAAGCCGGGCTTTGGGCAAGGTCGCATTCGCGTGACAATCGTTCATGGCCATGCAAGCTGGCAGGCGCTAAAGGGCCGTGCCATGAACAGGATTGCCATCTTTACTGCCGTCGCCGCGTCGCTTGTCACCGCGCCTGCCGCGGCGCAAGGCCAGATCGGAACCATCGAACGCGGCAACTACATCTGCGAGCTTCCCGGAACCGCAGGCAGCCAGGTCGGCATTGAACAGCCCGCTGAAAGCTTTCGCATTGCCAGCGCGTCGCGCTATGTCGCGCCCGAAGGCGGCGGGACCTACTTGCGGCGCGGGGACGTGGTCACCATGACCAGCGGCCCGCGCAATGGTGACCAGTACGCCGTGATTTCCAGCGGTTTCCTGCGCAAGATCGAGAATGGCGAACCCGGTCGCCTGCGCTGCGTTCGTCGCGAGCGCTGAACCTCGGGACTACTCCCCGTAGAGCCAGAAATGGTGAATGAAATAGACCTCTCGCAACGCGAAGGGCGCCTTCGTCCAGAAGCTGCGATAGCGGGTTGAGGGTGTAGCGCTGGGCTGGGCATCGTAACCGAGTGCCCCGGCCATTTGCATCGCCCGCCGCATGTGCAGCGGGTCCGATACCACCAGCACCGATCCGTCAGCAATTCCCAGCATACCCGGTTGCGCGAAGACGAGGTTCTTCCTCGTCGTTTGCGACCGGTCCTCGAGGATAATGGCTTCCGCGGGCACGCCCATGTTCCGGGCATAATCACGGGCAGCCTCGGCTTCAGACACCGCATCGCCATCAGCCGTACCACCTGTGAAGATGATCTGCCGGACACGCTGGCTGCGCCACAAATCAATCGCATGGTCGATGCGTGATGCGAAAACCGGCGAAGGCTTGTCACCGTCCACCGCCGCGCCAAGCACGATCGCATATTCGGCGCTGGCGCTGTCGTCCTCGCCAGGCCCCACCCATATCCATGCAGAGACCGCGACGAACCAGAGCAGCAAGGCAATTCCGGCCCATTTCAGCCCGCGCCTTGCCCAGGACTTCATTGCGCCAGCTTTTCCGCAAAGGCCTTTACGGCAGCGACCTCATCCCCGTTCCAGACCGCGCCCGACACGGCGAGGAAGTCAGCTCCCGCTTCGATCAGCGGAGAGCAATTCTCCGGGGTGATGCCGCCTATGGCGACACAGGGGATTTCGAACAGTCCTTGCCAGAACTCGAGCAATTCGATCTCGGCCCGATGCTCTGTCTCCTTGGTTCCGGAGGGGAAGAAGGCACCGAAAGCAACGTAGTCAGCGCCAGCTTCACCCGCTTCCATCGCAAGGTGGCGACTGTCATGGCAGGTCACGCCGATCTGGACATCGCGGCCCAGTTCCTCGCGGGCTTCACGCGGATCACCGTCGCCCTGCCCCAGATGCACGCCGTCTGCCTTCAGGCGCCGTGCGAGCGCCACGTCATCGTTGACGATAAAGGCCACGGCTCGCTCGGCGCAGATGGCCTGCAACGGCTCTGCAAGGCGCGCCGACTCATGCTGGTCCAGCCCCTTCACGCGGAACTGGAAAGCGGCAACAGGCCCTGCATCGAGTGCACGGGCGAGCCTTTCCGGAAAATCACCGCCCACATTGAGCGGCGAGATCAGGTAAAGCTGGCATGAAGTGCGATTGTCAGACATGCAGCGCCCCATAGCCGAGAGTACGCTCCCCGCCAATCAGCAGTATATCACCGCAGCGATCTCCCGATCGGCAAACCGCAATTTCAAGGAATGAACATGAAAAACCCTGCCCTGCTTCTGGCCTCCCTGGCATTGTCGGCATGCACGACAACGGCGGACCAATCGGCAAAAGCCATGATCTTTGCGGCCGCAGAAGGAAGTGCAGTTGGTCTGTTCGAAGCCGTGACCGCTGGCGATCTGGTTGTCGAACCTGGGCGGGTTATCGCGGATTCGCGCTGCCCGATAAATGCCCGCTGCGTATGGGCAGGAGAAATCACCGTCCTGACCAAGGTCTTTTACGAAGATCGGGTCCCGGATCAGATCGAGACCACTTTGGGTCAGCCTGTCCGGCTGCACGGTTATGTACTGCAACTGACGTCAGCCGAGCCTGGCCTTATGGCAGGCGCGGAGCCGCCGCAGAGCCGCGACTACCGTTTTACCTGTGAAAGCTGGAGCGAAGCCAACGTGCCCGAATAATCAGGCGGACAAGGCCGCCACGCCGGGCAGTTCCTTGCCTTCCATCCATTCGAGGAAGGCACCACCGGCTGTAGAGATATAGGTCACGTCGTCAGTAACGCCCGCATGGGCGAGCGCTGCCACCGTGTCGCCGCCACCAGCAACCGACACCAACGAACCTTCCACCGTCAGCGCAGCAGCGGTCTTCGCCAGTGCCACCGTAGCTGCATCGAAGGGCACCGTTTCGAAAGCACCCATCGGGCCGTTCCACACCAGCGTGCGGCAGGTCTTGAGCACATCGCCCAGCGCTTCGACTGCCTGCGGGCCGACATCGAGGATCATCTGGTCTTCGGCCACCTCGTGCACGTTGCAGGTGCGCAAGCTGGGCGGATTGGCAGCAAATTCCTTGGCCACGACCACATCATACGGAAGGTGAACCGTGCAACCGGCAGCATCAGCCGCTTCCATGATTTCCTCTGCAGTGCCGGTCAGATCATGCTCGCACAGCGACTTGCCAACATTCACGCCGCGCGCAGCAAGGAAAGTGTTGGCCATGCCGCCACCAATGATCAGGTGCTGCACCTTGGTCACGAGGTTTTCGAGAACGGCGAGCTTGGTGGAAACCTTGGCACCGCCCACAACGGCGGCAACCGGCTGCTGCGGATTGCCGAGCGCAGCATCCAGCGCAGTCAGTTCCTTTTCCATCGCGCGGCCTGCATAGGTTGGCAGCAGGTGCGCCAGCCCTTCGGTCGTCGCATGGGCACGGTGCGCAGCTGAGAACGCGTCATTGACGTAGAAATCGCCGATGGCGGCAATACCCTCGGCGAATTCGAGATCGTTTGCCTCTTCACCCGGCCAGAAGCGGGTGTTTTCCAGCATGCCGACATCGCCCGCGCGCAGGATACCGATGGCCTGAGCGGCTATGGGGCCCTGCACTTCGGGGATGAACATCACTTCCTTGCCGATAACCCGCTCGATCTCGCCCTGGATCAGGCTTAGGGACATCGTGGAGTGACGTTCGCCCTTGGGGCGGCCGAAGTGGGCCAGCAGCACGACCTTCGCGCCCTTGTCTGCAAGTTCGAGGATGGTGGGCTTCACCGCCAGTGCGCGGGTCAGGTCTGTCGCCCGGCCATCAGCCATAGGCAGGTTAAGGTCCACACGAACAAGCGCAACCTTGCCGGTTACATCGCCAAGGTCATCAAGTGTCTTGAAATTCGCCACAATATACTCCGTTCGCCCTGAGCCTGCCGAAGGGCTGCCTTATCTGCCTGTCCACGTGCTGCATGGAAGAAGAACGGTGCTTCGACAAGCTCAGCACGAACGGTTTTGTCGCGATCAGAGCAGGCCTGCCATCACGCCAGCGGTGTCGATCATGCGGTTGGAGAAGCCCCACTCGTTGTCA
>CAYXTJ010000017.1:19273-28295 GCA_964467715.1 uncultured Sphingomonadaceae bacterium | reverse complement strand
TCGCCACCATGTGGGGCGGCTCCATCGAGTTCAAGAGCCCGATGGTCTGGGCGCTGGGCTTCATCTTCCTGTTCACCGTTGGCGGTGTGACTGGTGTGGTGCTGGCCAATGGCGGCGTCGACGACAACCTGCATGACACTTACTACGTGGTTGCTCACTTCCACTACGTGCTGTCGCTGGGCGCCGTGACCTCGATGTTTGCCGGCTGGTATTACTGGTTCCCGAAGATTTCCGGCCGCTGGCACTCCGAGCTGCTGTCGCACATCCACTTCTGGATCTTCTTCATCGGCGTGAACATGATCTTCTTCCCGATGCACTTCCTGGGCCTGCAGGGAATGGCGCGCCGTTACCCGGATTACACGCCCGCCTTCGAACAGTGGAACCACGTGGCCAGCCTTGGTTATGTCGTGACGCTCGTCTCGGTTGCGGTGTTCTTCCTGAACATCATCTACGCGTTCATCGCGGGCAAGAAGGCCGAAGGCAATTACTGGGGTGAAGGCGCAACGACGCTGGAATGGAGCCTTTCCAGCCCGCCGCCGTTCCACCAGTTCGAAACGCTTCCCGTGATCGAGGACCACCATTCGTCCGACGATCACATCAGCCCGGCTCCGGCAAAGGGCTGATCGCGGGACCCCGCCAATCGCGGCGGGGCCTGCACACAGAAAAGGGGTGGGGCGCGCCGGGAACGGTTGCGCCCCTCCCGCATGAAGGACGCCGAGACAAGCAAGCGCCATGGCAAGTAACGCCGCCTCCACTGTGACAATGCCTGCGGAATGGCGCGATTTTTTCGCGTTGACGAAGCCGCGCGTGATGACGCTGGTTGTGTTCACCGGCCTCGCGGGCCTGCTGGCCGCGCCCGGGGGTATCCACCCGGTGATCGGCTTTACCGCCATCCTGTGCATCGCGCTGGGTGCTGGCGGGGCGGCTGCCCTCAACCAATGGTGGGAAGCCGATATCGATGCGGAAATGAAGCGCACCGCCAAGCGTCCGCTGCCGCAAGGCAAGCTCCGCCGCGAGGACGCGCGCGATTTCGGATTTTTCCTGTCCGGTGCCTCGGTGATGGTAATGGGCCTTGCCGTCCATTGGCTGGCCGCGCTGATCCTTGCCGGATCAATCTTCTATTACGCGGTGGTCTACACCATCTGGCTGAAGCCGCGCACGCCGCAGAACATTGTGATCGGTGGCGGTGCAGGGGCCTTCCCGCCGCTGATCGGCTGGGTGGCGGTGACCGGCGACATCACGCTGATGCCGGTGATATTGTTCGCCATTATCTTCATCTGGACGCCGCCGCATTTCTGGGCGCTCGCGCTGTTTGTGAAGACGGACTACGCCAAGGTCGGCATCCCCATGATGCCGGTGGTTGCCGGTGAAAAGAGCACGCGCCGGCAGATATTCGCCTATTCGGTCGCGCTGCTGGCTGTCAGCCTGGTGCCGTGGTTCATCGGCGGGACCGCAGCGATTTACGGCATTTCGGCATTGGTCCTTTCGGCCATATTCCTTGCGCTGGCGATACCGGTATCATTCCGCACCGCGTTGGAAGGTGACACGATGAAGCCGGAAAAGCGCCTGTTCGCGTGGTCAGTCATCTATCTTTTCGCGCTTTTCACCGCACTGGTTGCAGACAGGATCATTCTGGCATGACGCCTGACGAAGAAACCGAATTCAAGCGCCGCCGCAGCGCCCGCAACAAGGCGATGGGTATCGCCCTGCTGACTTTCGTGGTGCTGTTCTATGCCATCACCATCGTGAGGATGGGCGACTGATGGCAAGCGCGGCCCTGGCAGATCGCAACCTGCGCACCATGCTGATGGCATTCGGCATGGCGCTGGCGATGCTGGGTCTGGGGTTTGCTGCTGTCCCGCTCTACAACCTGTTTTGCCGCGTTACCGGCTTTGGTGGCACCACCCAGGTGGCGACAGAGGCCGAGGCGAACCTTGCTGAACGGATGGCCGCGAGTGCCGGCGGGCGGACCTTCTCGATTCGCTTTGATGCCAATGTCGCCAATGGCGTGCCGTGGGATTTCGAGCCGGTGCAGGTGACCGATGTGGTTTCGGTCGGCCAGCGTGACATGGCGACTTACCGCGCGCGCAACACTTCCAGTGAGCCGGTAACGGGCACCGCCACCTTCAATGTCGAGCCCGAGCAGGCCGGCCGCTATTTCAACAAGATTCAGTGTTTCTGCTTCACCGAACAGACCCTGCAGCCGGGCCAGGAAGTCCGCATGCCGGTGCTCTATTACGTGGATCCGGCAGTGCTGGACGATCCCAACATGAAAGGTGTGGAGCAGATTACGCTGTCTTACACATTCCACCGTGCAAAAACCGACTGATAGGCACTGGACCCTTGGGGCAGGGGGCTCTAAGGGCTGGTGCCGAAAGTGACTAACCAGGACTGAGACCAATGGCCGGCGCCAAGAACCACGATTATCACATTCTCGATCCCGATATCTGGCCGTTCATCGGCGCGCTTGCGGGCCTGACCTTCACCAGCGGCATGGTTCTGTTCATGCACGAGATGGCGAATGCCCACCTCGTGCTGGGCCTCGGCATCGCCCTGCTGATTGCCACCTTCTTCGGCTGGTTCTCCAAGATCGTGAACGAAGCGCAGCGCGGCGATCACACGCCGGTGGTGCAGCTGCACATGCGCTACGGCATGATCCTGTTCATCGCTTCGGAAGTGATGTTCTTCGTCGGCTGGTTCTGGAGCTGGTTCGACTTCGCGCTGTTCCCCGCGCCGGTGGAAATTGTTGATGGCCTTGCCTTCAACCGCCTCGGCGCCGACGGCGAATCTGCCTTCCGCACCTTCCCGGCACCGGGCATCCGCGTGCTGGACGCCTTTGACCTGCCGCTGCTCAACACGCTGATCCTGCTGTGCTCGGGCACCACGGTTACCTGGGCGCACCATTCGCTGATCCACAATGATCGCGAAGGCCTGAAGAAGGGCCTGTGGCTTACCGTGCTGCTGGGCGCGCTGTTCACCTGCATCCAGGCTTACGAATACAGCCATGCGCCGTTCGCTTTCGGCGGCAACACCTACAGCTCAGCCTTCTACATGGCGACCGGCTTCCACGGCTTCCACGTTCTGGTCGGCACGATCTTCCTGATCGTCTGCCTCGTACGCAGCTACAAGGGCCACTTCACCCCCAAGCAGCACTTCGGCTTCGAAGCAGCCGCATGGTACTGGCACTTCGTTGACGTGGTGTGGCTGTTCCTTTTCGTTGTCGTCTACGTGTGGGGCGGCTGGGGCGTGCCGATCCACTGATCGAACGCCACGTGACGGAACAATCCGACAATCCAAAAGGGCAGCCCGGATTTGCCGAGGCTGCCCTTTTCGGTCTCTGCCCCAGATGCAGTGCTCGCACGCTGTTCGGCGGTGTGGCGAAGTTTGCTGACCGATGCGGATCATGCGGCCTCGACAATTCGCGCTTCAACGTGGGTGACGGGCCTGCCGCATTCCTGACGCTGGGCATCGGCGGTTTCATCACCGTGCTCGCCATCTGGCTGGAACTCGCCGCAGAGCCGCCCTTCTGGCTGCATATCGTGCTGTGGCTGCCATTGCTGATCGTGCTGGTGGTGGGCGGCCTGCGCGTCACCAAGGCGGCGCTGCTGGTGCGCGAATTTGGCGCCCGTGCAGAAGAGCATCGCCATGACGGGAGCGACCTTTCGTGAGCGAACGACGAATCCCCATCATCCCTACCGTGATCGTGGCTGCGGCTATCGCCACCATGATCGGCCTTGGCATCTGGCAGCTTGGCCGTCTGGACGAAAAGGAAGCGATGCTTGCCCGCTATGAGGCTGCGGCGGAAAACCCGCAGCGGCTCTCCGCATTCCCCCAAGACCCTCTTGCCAACCTTTACCGCCGCACGCCTTTCGATTGCGAGGAGGCGGGCGAATGGAACGCCATCTCTGGCCGCAACGCGCGCGATCAGGCTGGCTATGTGCACATCATCTCCTGCCCCGGTGCAGACGTGGTTCTGGGCTGGTCGCAGGGGCCGAACCGGGTGAACTGGGATGGCGGCGAACTTACCGGCACCATCGCCTCTGGCGGAGAGGCAGGTTTCCGCGTCGTAGCAGACCCGCCGCTGGCCGGGCTTGAGGCGAATGCCACGCCCGATCCGTCTTCCACACCAAACACCCACCTCGCCTATGCGGGCCAGTGGTTCTTCTTCGCCTTCACAGCGCTCGTCATTTACATACTGGCATTGCGCCGCCGCTGGCGCTAGGCGCGCAGGCCATGGAATATATCTCGACACGCGGAAGCGCGAAGACGCTCGATTTCGAAGGGGTGACGCTGGCAGGCCTCGCCAGCGATGGTGGCCTTTATGTGCCCGCCGAATGGCCGCAGTTCAGCGCGGACGATATCGCGGCGATGCGCGGCCTTTCCTATGTCGAGCTGGCGGTGAAGTTGATGATGCCCTTCGTCACGCCCAGCCTGACCGAGGATGAACTGCGGGCTCTGTGCACCCGTGCCTATGGCCGCTTCGCGCATCAGGCGGTGACGCCGCTGGTCCAGTTTGATCAGCAGCAGTGGCTGCTCGAGCTGTTCCACGGCCCGACGCTCGCCTTCAAGGACGTGGCGCTGCAGTTGCTTGGCCGCTTGTTCGAACACTTCCTTGCCAAGAGCGAGGATCACCTGACCATCGTCGGTGCTACCAGCGGCGATACCGGCTCTGCCGCGATTGACGCTGTGGCGGGCCGCGAGCGGGTGGATATCTTCATGCTCCATCCCAAAGGTCGCGTCTCGGACGTTCAGCGCCGCCAGATGACCACCGTGCGCGCACCCAATGTCCACAACATCGCCATCGAAGGCAGCTTCGACGATGCACAGGCGATGGTGAAGCGCATGTTCGTGGATCAGGAGATGACGGGCCGCTTCCGTATCAGCGCGGTCAACTCGATCAACTGGGCGCGGCTGATGGCGCAGGTGGTCTATTACTTCGCCTCTGCCGTGCAGCTGGGCGCACCCGATCGCAAGGTGGCCTTCAGCGTGCCGACCGGCAATTTCGGAGACGTGTTCGCTGGCTATGTCGCAGCGAAGATGGGCCTGCCGGTCGAAAAGCTGATCGTCGCCACCAATGTGAACGACATCCTCCACCGTGCGCTGTCCACCGGTGACTATTCCGCAGGGACCGTCACGCCCACGGCAGCGCCGAGCATGGATATCCAGGTGTCGAGCAATTTCGAGCGCCTGCTGTTCGATTGTGGTGGCCGTGATGGTGCGGCGCTGGCGGAGCAGATGCGCGGCTTTGAAGCCAACAAGGCGATGCAGCTCACCAATGCCCAGCGCGAAGGGGCAGCAGCACTGTTCACCTCGTGCCGCACTGATGCAGACGCCATGACGCGGGCGATGTCCTGGGCATACCAGGAATGCGGCGAGACGATCGATCCGCACACCGCCATCGGCCTCCACGCCGCGCGCGAGGCGGGCATTGACCCGTCAGTGCCGGTGGTAACGCTGGCAACCGCGCATCCCGCCAAGTTCCCTGACGCGGTGGAACGCGCCACCGGTTCGCGCCCGGGCCTGCCTTCGCGCGTGGGCGACCTGTTCGAGCGGCAGGAAGCGCTGGTCGAGCTGCCGGGTGATTATGACGCTGTGGCAGCGTTCGTGGCGGAGCGCGCGACAGAGAGCGCCTGATGGCTCAGCTCGCCGCCAGTCCCATTGTCATGGAAGGTGCCGCCTGGCCCGATTACGGGCTGGTGGACAGTGGCCACGGGCGCAAGCTCGAGCGCTATGGCCCGTTCCGCTTCATCCGGCCCGAGCCGCAGGCGATGTGGGCGCCGCGCCTTGTCGACTGGGATGCCCACGCCGAATTCGTGCCGGGGTCTGACGAGGACGGCGGCGGCCGCTGGCAGTTCAGCCGCGACGTGCCGCGCGAAGGCTGGCCGCTTTCGTGGAACGACGTGACCTTCACCGCGCAATGCTCGCCCTTCCGCCACCTCGGTTTCTTCCCCGACATGGCCCCGGTGTGGGAGTGGATGCGGGCGATGCTGAAAGGCAAGGCTGACGCGCAGACGATGAACCTGTTCGGCTATACGGGCGTTGGTTCGCTGGCGTTGAGCCAGTGCGGCCCTGTCACCCATGTCGATGCCAGCAAGAAATCTGTGGCGCAGGCGCACGAAAACGCCGCGCTGTCCGGCATGGAAGATCGCCCGATCCGCTGGATGATCGACGATGCGAGCAAGTTCACCGCGCGCGAAGTGCGACGCGAGAAGCGTTATGACGGGATCATCCTCGATCCGCCCAAGTTCGGGCGCGGGCCGAAGAACGAGCGCTGGATGCTGGAGGAAAGCCTGGCGGGTCTTGTCGGCGATTGCCGCGAGCTGCTCGATGCAGACAGCCGGTTCTGCTTCCTCACCGTCTATGCCGTGCGCATGTCATCGCTGGCCATCGGCGGGCTGATGGCAGAGGTTTTCGCGGGGCTGCCCGGCACCGTGGAGCATGGCGAACTGGCCGTGCGCGAGGAAGGCGAGGGCGCCAATGACGGCAAAGGGCGGCTGCTGCCCACCGCCATCTTCGCCCGCTGGAGGAATGACTGACCGCCCCACCGTTTGTCGACGGGCGGCCAGCCAGCCATCACATTGCCTGCAGGTCGCCCAGGAAGGCCTTGATGCGCGCGGCGTTGTAGCCAAGGTCGCTCACGCCCACCTGGCTGACAGAGCGCATGTCCACCCGGCTTGATCCGTCAGCGACGGGGGTGACTTCCACCACCACGTCATCACGGAACTTCAGGTAACCGGCATAGGCGGTGCCTTCGACATGGCCCGTCGCGGCATCGACATAATCCACGTCCCAGCCGCGCTCTTCCATCAGCGCGCGGGCATCACCCAGCACCTGCGCCGGGTCCTTGGAGATCACGATCGGCTGGACATCGGCATAGGCCTGCGAGTGGAAGGCGCGCCATTCCTCGATACTGAAGGGGCCGGTGCTGGTTTCCGGGCGATCCTTGGTGACGAACTGGGACGGGTCTTCCATATCGGTGGTGATGTCGTGGATCGGCGGCACGCTGCCGCCCGGCATCATCACCTGCGTGTACATCACCAGCAGCAGGCCGAGCGAGAGGGCCATTGCCACGCCCGCCTTCCAGCGACCCTTGGCCTTGCGCCACACCGTCAGCATCAGCGCCAGGAAGGCAAGCAGGGCGATCACGACGGAAGGCTGCAGCGTCTGCATGAAGGTCATGAAGCCGGGCAGCTTGCCGATGATGTCATAGCGGGCAAGGGTGAGGGCACCCAGCGCCACCACGATAATCAGAATCGCGCCGCCGAGCACAAAGTTGCACAGCCAGCCGATCCACTTCTGTGCCTTCTCGTTGTCCAATGCGTTGTCAGCAGGTGCACTAGCCATGGTTGATCCTTCTCCAAACAGTCTTTCTCGCGCGATCAGCTCATAATCCGGCACGCGCGTCAACACCGCCCTTGGGTCCCGCAACGCGCATCCATGCTTGCCAAGCGCGCGCCGCTTTGCCATCTGCGCGCGCATGGCAGAAAGCCTCATCCTCGAACTCGCCGACTTCGTGCATGATATCCACACCGGTATCTATTCCGAAGAGACAGGCCAGCCGCAGCCGCTCCAGTTCACGGTGCAAGTGAAACTGCGCGTGGAGGATCACTATGATCCCGAAACGCCGCTTGATGCCTCCAAGAACTACATGGACCTGAAGTTCGCCTGTTCGGAAAGCTAGGGCGATACGCATTACAAGCTGATCGAGGCGGTGGCAGACCACGTGTGCGAAACGCTGTTCCTGCAGGATGACCGGGTGGAACAGGTGAGCGTGAAGATCGTGAAGCTGGCCCTGTCCGAAGCGGACGAGAAGATCGGCATCACGCTGGTGCGCGAACGCCGCTGATGGTGGAGCTCGATTTCACCGGCATGGACTGGCCGTCCTCGCCAATCGACGCCGCACAGCATTTCCACGCCAATATCCTGCCGCAGGTGCGCGGCGCGCTCGATCCGGATTCGGAATTCTGGGTGAGCGTGGGAGAATTGCCGCAATTGCTGGACGGGGTGATCCTGTTCCTTCCCGATGCCGGTGACGAACACACCGCTTGGCGGCTTGCCGTGGTGCAGGACCTTGCCCGCGAGGCAGCTCCCAAAAGGGTCAATGCAGTGACCGGCGGGACAGCCGAGGAGCAGGCCGAGATTGCCGATTACCTGCGCGAGGCGCCTGGCGTGACGGGGCAAATCCTGTCTGTGGGTGCAAATCCTGCAGAAAGCGATTAAATAGGCGGCGCATGTCTTGTTCCACCCCCCTTGTCGACGCATTCAACCGCCGGATTTCCTACCTGCGCCTTTCGGTGACAGACCGGTGTGACCTCAGATGCAGCTATTGCATGCCCGAGGCGATGAAGTTCCTTCCCAAGAAGGAAGTGCTGAGCCTGGAGGAACTGCACAAGCTGGGCCTTGCGTTCATCGAACGCGGCATCACCAAGATCCGCCTGACCGGCGGCGAACCACTGGTGCGGCGCGACGTGATCGAACTGGTGCAGGCGCTGGGCCGCAAGCTGGGCGACGGGCTGGAAGAACTGACCCTCACCACCAACGGCACGCAGCTGGCGAGCCATGCGGATGAGCTTGCCGCCGCCGGCGTGAAGCGCATCAACGTCAGCCTCGACACGATGGACAGCGTGCTGTTCCAGGAGCTTTCCCGCCGCGATCGGCTGGTGCAGGTGCTGCAAGGCATCGCCGCTGCCAAAGAAGCTGGCATCAAGGTCAAGATCAACACCGTGGCGCTGAAGGGCCTCAACGAGGAGGAGATTCCCTACCTCGTGGAATGGGCGCACGCCAACGGGCATGACATGACGCTGATCGAGGTGATGCCGCTGGGCGAAGTGGATGGCGAGCGGGTGGACCATTACCTGCCGCTCACCGCGATTCGCGATCGGCTGGAAGCCAAGTGGACGCTGGAAGAGAGCGATTATCGCACCGGCGGCCCCTCGCGCTATGTCACCATACGGGAAACCGGCGGTGGCCGCCTCGGCTTCATCACGCCGCTGACCAACAATTTCTGCGCCAGCTGCAACCG
>CAYXTJ010000017.1:0-19173 GCA_964467715.1 uncultured Sphingomonadaceae bacterium | reverse complement strand
GCCGCCTCGGCTTCATCACGCCGCTGACCAACAATTTCTGCGCCAGCTGCAACCGTATCCGCGTAACCGCGACCGGCCAGCTCTATGCCTGCCTTGGCGGTTCCGAGAAGGTCGACCTGCGCGGAGCGCTGCGCTCTGACAATCCGGATGAGAATGTCGCTGCCGCGCTGCATGAAGCCATGCGCCACAAGCCCGAGCGGCACCATTTCCAGATCGCCGAAGGCGCCGCGCCCGCGCAACCGCGCCACATGTCCGTTACGGGCGGCTGACATGACGGTGAAGCTGGTTTTCCTGGGCAAGCTGGGCGATCTTGCCGGGACGGACGAACGCAGTGTGGAGGCGCCGCTGGACTGGCAAGGCCTCATCGACGAATTGCAGGGCCCCATTGGCGAGGCCGTGCAGCAGGACCGCACCCGAATTGCGTTGAATGGCGCGCTACTGGCGGATAAGACTGCCCTGAATGCCGTGTCGGGTGACGAGGTGGCGCTCCTGCCGCCCGTCAGCGGAGGCTAGCTTGGCGCGCGACGTTCGCCTGCTCACCGAGCCCTTCAATCCCGGATCATTCGTAGGGCCTTTCAGCAATGCGCATCCCGGCCTTGGCGGTGTGTGCACCTTCGTGGGTGAAGTTCGCAGCGATGACGAAGTCGAGGCGCTGGAGCTTATCCATTACGAGAAGATGACCCTTGCCGGCATGGAACAGCTGGCAGACCAGGCCATCGCACGTTTTGACCTGATGGGCCTGCTGGTCGTGCATCGCAGCGGGGTGATGCGGGTAGGGGAGCCCATCGTGCTGGTTTCCGCCGCCGCCCGCCACCGGCGCGAGGCGATCGAGGCGGTCGATTTCACCATGGATCACCTGAAGTCCGACAGCTGGTTCTGGAAGCGCGAGAAGCGCGCAGACGGCTGGCACTGGATCGAACCGCGCGAGCGGGATCACTCCGATCTTGCCCGCTGGGCGTGACACTGGGCCCGCTGGGCCTGAACCACCTTTCAGTCGAGTTTGACCTGCATCAAGGTAGCGGCGCGCGAATCGCGGCAAAGCTGTCCTTACCTTTTTGGAGGACAGAACAATGGCACAGAAACTCAACCGCGAAGCGATTGCCCAGCATGCGACGCTGCACGAAACCATTCCTGGCACGCGCGAGCCGCATGTCGTGGCTCGCACTTTCGAGATGCCGCGCGGCATCTATGTGACGGTTGTGGGCTGCTATCTGGCTTTCCTCGCGATTACCGGCACGGCATTTGCCAATCCCGGTCTGATCCTGCCCATGGCGATCTTCGCCTTCTTCATCATCGCAGGTTTCGCCCTGCCGACGGTGTGGACGAAGCTTGCCCCGAACGCACCCGCCAAGGCGAAGAGCTGGGCACGCTTCCAGCGGGACGGGATCCGCACCCTTACGGGGCATAACACCGCAGGCGCTGCGACAGTACAGGTTCTGATCCTCCCAGTACTGCTCGTTGCCTGGGGATTGGCGGTCGTGACCATTGCCGCCCTTGTGCGCTGACCACAAGTCCTCACGCGACTAACGGTCAGGGCGTTATGCCTCGTCAACGCGGGATCGGTCTCCAGCCGGTCCCGCGTTTTTCTTTTGTGTCCTGATGGATCGGGGAAGGGCGATCAGGAGCCGAGTGTGGTGAGCATTTCGGCCACCATGCGGTTCTCCGCATCGACCAGCGCTTCCACCTCGTCGCGGGCCGCTTCAATCTGCGCCATCTCCTCGCCTTCCAGCGCAGCGGCGACATAGAGCCGGTCGATATCCGCCAGCGCGATCAGCGCGTCGGCGCGGGTTGATTCGAGGTTGGCAATCGCCGCCTGCGCGGCTGACCAGCCAAGCGAACCGCGTTCCGCACCTGCCGCATTGGCAACCGGCGCACGAGTCTCTCCCGCCTGCGACAGGAAACGCGCATGGGCGGTGCGGGCCGATTCCACCAGCTCACCCAGTTCGGCAAGCGTTGCCCCGGCCAGCGGAGCAGGCGTGTAGATGGGGGAGGGCGGGGCCTCGAAAGTGCTGCTGACCCGTTCCGAATCGCGAATGGCCAGCGTGGGATAGCCTTCAGGCGCAGCGCAGCCTGCAAGCGGCAAGGCACAGGCAGTGACAAGGCAGGAGAAATGGCGTAAATTCATCATCAATTGCCTTAGCGAGGGCGCACAAGTCTTTCCAGCCGCAGTTTTTCGCGAAGTTGGGCGTCAAAAGGCAGCGCAACTTGTTGACAGCGGGCACCACCTGCCTTATCGGGCGCCCCACTTGGCGGTGCCCTTGTGGGCGCCTTTTTTGTCATTGCCATGGGCTCTCGTCCGGCAGCAACGACACCATACGAAACGAAAGTAGAGCACCATGTTCGCAGTAGTGCGCACGGGCGGCAAGCAGTATCGCGTCGCCGAAGGAGACAAGATCGCGGTTGAGAAGCTGGCTGGTGAAGCCGGTGAAACAATCGTGCTGGGTGATGTCCTGCTGGCAGGCGAAGGCGGCGATCTGGCCGATGCCTCCAAGGTCACCGTCTCGGCCGAAATCATCGCCCAGGCGAAGAGCGAGAAGGTCACCGTCTTCAAGAAGCGTCGTCGTCACAACTATCGTCGCAAGAACGGCCACCGCCAGCTGATGACCCTGCTGCGCATCACCGCCGTTGGCGAAGGCAAGAAGCCTGCTGCAAAGAAGGCTGCCGCCGTGAAGGACACTTCGCAGGAACCCGCTGCTGCTGAAACGCACAAGGCTGCTCCCGTGAAGGACGCTGCCGCAGCGAAGAAGGCAGCTGCCAAGAAGCCTGCCGCCAAGAAGCCTGCCGCCAAGAAGCCTGCCGCCAAGAAGGCCGCGGCCAAGAAGCCCGCTGCCAAGAAGGCCGACTAAGGATTAATCCCGGCTGCGGCCGGTTTGATGGATACGGAGTAAGACGAGATGGCACATAAGAAAGCTGGCGGTTCGTCACGTAACGGTCGCGATTCAGCGGGCCGTCGCCTTGGTGTGAAGAAGTTCGGCGGTCAGGAAGTGATCGGCGGCAACATTATCGTGCGTCAGCGCGGCACCAAGTTCTATCCCGGCGCGAATGTCGGCATGGGCAAGGACCACACGCTGTTTGCGCTGGAAGCCGGCCACGTGCGTTTCCACGATGGCAAGCTCGGCCGCAAGTACGTGTCGGTCGACGCGATGGCGGAAGCAGCCGAATAACCGGATGATCCCATAAAGGGGTCATCCACCGGGTGGCCCCAGGGATCTTCGCAAGAAATCCCGCCAGTTGAAGGAGATGGGGCCAACCCGTCTCCTTTTTTATTCTCCTTCGAAATATCACCGTCACTCGCCGCGCTTAGGAGGTCCTGCGAGGGGGCATGGAGGAGAAGTGCAATGTTCATGCGTACGGAGCGCCTGTTTCTCAGGCCGGCTTTCCCCGAGGATTGGCGCGAGATCTATCGCGGCATCAATGACGCGGGTTTGGTGCGCATGCTGGCGAAAGCCCCGTGGCCCTATCACCCGGAGCACGCGCAGGCCTTCTGCAACGCGAAGCGCGATCCGCTGGATATAAGGATGGTAGTCACGCTGCCGGGCGCCGATGGTCCGCCGGTTATCGGCAATATCGGCATGGACTGCAGCCAGGAAGTGCCCGAAGTCGGCTACTGGATCGCGCGCGGCCATCGCGGCAAGGGTTATGCCAGCGAGGCGTTGCAGGGCATTCTGCAGATCGCCGCGTCGCTGGGCGTGAACAAGGTGCAGGCGGGCCATTATATCGACAATCCGGCAAGCGGCGCGGTGCTGCGCAAGGCGGGCTTCGTGTCTACCGGCGAAGTGCAGCCCACCCACTCGCTGGGTCGTGGCGGACAGATGGTGCTGGCGCGCCGCTACGCCCTGTCGCTCAACGACAAGTCAGGCTTCGGTGGCATGATCCACAGCGCGATGGGCGACAATCGCAAACCGGCCTGAAGCAACAGGCAGGGTTGCGCCTCCTGACGCAGCCATCTAACCGGCTGGACTGGCGGCAGATTCCGCCATTCCAGTTGGAGATGAGGTCGCATGCCATAGACGGATCGGAAGAGGTTGCCGCCGGAAGTCAGCCGCGCGGCCGCTTTGATGGCGGCGCGCGAACTGCTGATAGAGGCGGGGCCGCAGGCGGTAACATTGAAGGCAGTGGCAACGCGGATCAACCGCACCCATGCCAATCTGCTGCACCATTTCGGTTCTGCTGCAGGCTTGCAAAAGGCGCTGGCAGAATATCTTGCCGGCACTGTTTGCGATGCCATCGGCGCTGCCGTGCGGGCCACGTGCGCAGGCGCTGCCACTCCGCGCGACGTGGTGGACCTGGCCTTCGATGCCTTCGGGCGCGAAGGCGCGCGCGCTGGTAAGCTGGATGCTGATGTCGGGCAACGAGGATGCGCTCGAGCCGATTGTGGAGACGATTCACGAGCTTGTGGCGAAACTCAACCCGCAGGAACTGCAATCAGGCGCGGACCGCACCATGCACCAGGCAACCTATACGCTGGTCCTGCTGGCGATGGGCGATGCGCTGATGGGGCAGGAACTGGCCGGATCGCTCAGCGTCTCCCGCCAGGCTGCGCGCGATAATGCAACCGAGATGATTACCGCTTCGCTGATCAAGGCCGGCGATATCAAGGGTTGAGGTGTGGGGAGAGCGCGTCAGCCCTCGCTGCCGTCTGCCTGCGCCTCGCCCAGCTTCATCCATTCCGGCACCAGGCCGCGCGGTATGGAATCCACCCGCATGTGGTCCACCGCAAGCCCCACGCTGCGATAGATTGCCTTGCGCCGCTTGGGGTCCGACACTTCCATCGGCACCACCATCACCCGGCGGTTCACCTTGCTGCGCCAGTTCATGCGCGCGGTGTTTTCCTGCCCGATGTAGCAGCCCTTCTCGAAGCTGACGCCATTGAGGTCCCCCGCATTGGTTTCCAGCCACAGCAGGTCGCCCAGCTCGCCGCGCCCTTCGGCCACGCCATGCGCCAGCCGGTGTTCGAGGTATTTCTGGTCCACGCCTTCCTTGTTGTAGGGTGAATTGAGGACGGAGCGGAAGCCCAGTTCGGGCAGGCGCGGATCATTGCCCTTGGCTTCTTCCTCCTCCGATCCCGGCGGTGCCCAGACCACGCATAGTTGCGGATCCACCGCGATGTCGATCTTGCGGCGCAGGCGATAGAGCGAGAGGCGCTTGACTAGCTCGTCTGCCAGCGCCTTTTCGCAATCCAGCAGCAGGCCGGGGCCATGCTCGAAGGTATGCGCCCATATCAGGAAATCGAACTGCATCTTGCCCTGTGCTGTCAGCAGCCCGGCATAGACCGGCCGCGTTGCCGTGGCTTTCGTCACGTCATTGGTAACAAGGCCTTGCACGAAGGCGACGGCATCCTCTGCCGGATCGGCGGGCGCGACGGTGACGATGGCACGGTTCAGAAGCGGATGGCTCATAACCCTTAAGTGTCACCTCGCGGGTCGAAATCAAGCGGCATCGTGAACGGGAAATGCATCGCGGCGGGGCTGTAAATGGCGCGCGGCCTGTGCCATGGGGCTCGCAGCATTCAGCAACACGGGATTTCGCGATGACTTCGGCCGGCTCCATCACCATTCGCAAGCCTGATGACTGGCATGTGCACCTGCGCGATGGAGACATGCTGAAAGGCGTGGTGGGCCACACTGCGCGCCAGTTCGCCCGCGCCATCGTGATGCCCAACCTTACGCCGCCCGTCACCACGGTGGATGCCGCCAGCGCCTATCGCGAGCGGATTCTTGCCGCCGTGCCCGATGGCATGGACTTCACCCCGCTGATGACGGCTTACCTCACCGACAATTCCGATCCGGCAGAGCTGGTGCGCGGGCACAGGGAAGGCGTGTTCACCGCCGCCAAGCTCTACCCCGCAGGCGCCACCACCAATTCGGACAGCGGCGTGACCGATATCGCCAAGATCCGTGGCTGCCTTGAAGCGATGGCCGAAGCGGGAATGCCGCTGTGCGTGCATGGCGAAGTGACGAGTGCGGACATCGACATCTTCGACCGCGAGAAGGTGTTCATCGACCGGGTGATGACGCCGCTGCTCAAGGATGTGCCGCAGCTGCGCGTGATCTTTGAACATATCACCACGGCGGAGGCGGTGGCCTTCGTGGACGAGAGCGGGGACAATATCGCTGCCACGATCACGCCGCAGCACCTCCATATCAACCGCAACGCCATGCTGGTTGGCGGGATGCGGCCACATGCCTATTGCCTGCCTGTCGCCAAGCGAGAGAAGCACCGGCTGGCGCTGCGCCGCGCCGCCATGGCTGGTAGCCCGAAGTTCTTCCTTGGCACGGACAGCGCCCCCCATGCCCGCGAAGCCAAGGAAAGCGCTTGCGGCTGCGCGGGCATCTTCAACGCGCCCTATGCGCTCGAAAGCTATCTCACCGTGTTCGAGGAGGAAGGCGCCATCGGCTTCTTCGAGGATTTCGCATCCCGCAACGGCCCGGCGTTCTACCGCTTGCCGGTGAACGAGGAGACGGTGACTTTGGAGCGGGTGGAATGCGAAGTGCCGGCAACGGTCGACGCTGGTGCCGCAACGCTGGTGCCGTTCCATGCAGGCGACACCTTGCGCTGGAAGTTCGTGGGTTAAGCGCTCGCGCTCAATCCCCAGCACCGTGTGACGATACCTCGTCCGCCGGGGCGGGCTTGCTGCCCTTGAACAGACCATAGGTGAACAGCGCGGCGGCGATCCAGATCGCCACGAAACAGGCGAGCTGCGCTGGCTTGAGCTCCTCGTCGAACAGGAGAAGGCCCATCAGGAACACGATGGTCGGGCTGATGAACTGCAGGAAGCCGATCACGGTGTAGGGCATGGCGCGCGCGGCGGTGGCGAACATCAGCAGCGGAATCGCCGTCATCGCGCCGCTTCCGGCAATCGCCAGCGCGGTTATCGTACCTTGCGCCATGGCGGTGCCTTCGGGCTGCACCCAGAACCAGCCTACCGCAGCGACGGCCACGGGCATCAGGATCATCGCTTCCACAGTCAGCCCCACCAGCGGCCCTGCGGCAACGGTCTTTCTGAGCAGGCCGTAGGTGCCGAAGGATATAGCCATCGCCATGCTGAGCCATAGTGTCACAAGCGCGCCGGCAGCCAGCGCGGCAACGCCTGCGGCAGCCAAGGCCACCGCGCCCCATTGCAGCCGGGTCAGCTTCTCGCCCAGGAACACCATGCCCATCAGCATCATCACCAGCGGCAGGATGTAATAGCCAAGGCTGGCAGCGTAGACATTGCCCGACTGGATCGAGAAGACATAGAGGAACCAGTTGATCGCGATGATCGTGGAACTGCCGACCAGCGTCAGCACCGTGCGGCGGTTTGACAGCACCGCCTTCAGCTCGTCAAAACCGGAGCAGATGGCAAGGATCAAGAGGCACAGCGGCAAGGTGAAGACCAGCCGCCAAGCCACGAATTCCATCGCCGGAACCGTCTGCACCAGCAACAGGTAAACCGGCATCGAGCCCCAGATGGCGTGTGCGCCCAGCGCATAGGCGAGCGCTCGGCGCGGCGTGGTGCTTGTGGCGTGCTGATCCCCCATCGCGCCCCGATTACTGCCTGTGCAAGATTTCCGCAAACCTTACAGCCGCGTTGCGCACCGTTCAGCCACGACAAGCTATTAACCAACTCGCGGATGACACTCCTCCCTCCCCCTCGTCATCCGCCCTTTACAGTTCGGCTCGGTCTCCCCTGTTGGACCGATGCCTAACTGCGCGGATCCCTCGGCTCGTGTTTACGAGGCGCGCGCCAAGGCGCCTGTCTGGCTTCGGTCGGGCAGGCGCCTTGTTCTTTGCGCCTGTAACGGGAAGGTTGCCCGGCATTAAGCGAACCTTGGCAATTTGCCGCTATGGCAGGCGGCATGATCGCGCGGAAACCATCTTTCTTCACGCTGCTGCTGCTCAGCGGCGGCCCATTGCTGCTGTTGGGCAGTTGCGGGCAGGACAACAGCGAAGCAGTATCGGTGGTGCAGGATATCGACGATCCGCTGATGGATGTGGCGCTTTCGGAGCAGATCCTTGTCGATCCCGACATGATAAACCGCAACACTGCAAACCGGGCCATCGCTCTGGGGCCGCAGGATGGCGCGATCCCCATGGTTGACCGGGGAGCGGGTGCCGCCGGCGCCGCGCGGGACGAGGCGCTTGAACTGGTCGGCGGGATCAACGCCATGCGCCGCGCGCCGCAGCCCGAACGAGTCGATGGCAAACTGCCCGAAAGCGCGGCTGAGCGTTGCCGCACGCGCTGCGTCGGCTGGGGAGGGCAATCGCGATTGTGCCTCTATCGCTGAATTCTCGGCTCTCTGGGCCGCGCGCATGCCCGAAGCCTTCCCGGTCTATCCGCGCGGTGCGGTGCAGGAAGCGGCTGGCACCGACAGGGGCGGCTGCCACCTGCGCGTGGTCAACTTCCTCACCCCGGTGGCGCTGGGCGACGTGAGGGATTTCTATTTCACCCGTGGCAGCACGAACGGCTTTGCCATGCAGCGCGTGCTGCAGGATGGAGAGGATGTGCTCGGCGGCACGGCAGAAGGCCGCAGCTTCATGGTCTTCGCCCGCAGCGGCGATGACGGGATGACTTCGGTAGACCTTGTAACCACCGGCAATTGAGCCGCAGCGCCGTTAGCCCTTGAAGCCCACGCCCACGCTGGCGCGCGGCTGTTCCATTTCGGTGCTCGTCACCGGATAGGCGCAGTAATCTGCGGCGTAATATGCTGCCGGACGGTGGTTGCCCGAATAGCCGATGCCGCCAAAGGGTGCTGCGGATGAAGCACCGTTGGTCGGCCTGTTCCAGTTGACGATGCCGGCGCGGATATTGGCCCAGAAGCGGTTGTATTCCTGCGGCGTGCCGCCAACCAGCGATGCCGACAGACCGAAGCGCGTGTTGTTCGCTTCGGTAATCGCCTGGTCGAACTCGTCCACCTTGATCACCTGCAGGATCGGGCCGAACAGTTCCACGTCGGGCCGCTCTGTCATGGCGGTGATATCGATGATGCCGGGGGTGATGAAGGGCAGGTTCTCGTCCGGGCGGCGCATGTGGGTGATCGGCTTGCCGCCGTTGGAAAGCAGGTAGAGGAAGCTTTCCACCAGCTGGTCTGCCGTGCGGTTGTCGATCACCGGGCCCATGAAGGGCTGCGGATCGTCGAACGGCCCGCCGATGATGATGCGATCGACCAGCTTCTTCAATTCGGTCATCACGTCATCATAGATGTCTGACTTCACGATCAGGCGGCGTGCGGCGGTGCAGCGCTGGCCAGCCGTGGTGAAGGCGGATTGCACGATCAGCGCAGCAACGTCGGGCAGCTTGGGCGTGTCCCACACCACCAGCGGGTTGTTGCCGCCCATTTCCAGCGCCACGATCTTGCCCGGATCGGTCGCCAGCTTCTTGTTGATGGCGATGCCGACCTGGGCAGAACCGGTGAACAGCACGCCATCGACATCGCGATGCGCCACCAGCGCCTTGCCTTCCTCAGGCCCGCCGACCAGCAGCTGCACCAGCGCAGCGGGAATGCCTGCGCGGTTCATGTAAAGCAGCAACCGCTCGCCCACCGCAGGGGTCTTCTCGCTCGGCTTCAGGATGATGGCATTGCCTGCGATCACTGCCGGGATGATGTGGCCGTTGGGCAGGTGGGCAGGGAAGTTGTAGGGGCCGAGAACCGCCATCACTCCATGTGGCTTGTGGCGCACGGCAGCGGTCCCCTGCAGCCCGCTGTCGAGCTTCTTCTGGCCGGTCCGTTCGGCATAGGCGCGCACGGAAATCTCGACCTTGGCGATCACCGCCTCGACCTCGGTGCGGGCTTCCCATATGGGCTTGCCCGTCTCGCGCGCGATCAGCTGGGCGAATTCTTCCTGTTCCTTGCGCACTTCATTGGCAAAGCGGCGCACCAGTTCGATCCGGTTGGCGAGCGGCTTTGCTGCCCATTCGGGCCACGCGCGGCGGGCGCGGGCGACAATCGCGTCCACATCGCCATACTTGCCGCGCCAAAGCTCCTCACCCGTGGCGGGTTCGAAGGAGATCAGTTCATCCGTCTCGGCCAATCTGAGCCAACCTTTCTCGAATCGCTATGCGCCCAGCATGTAGGAGAGGTGGCGGCGCTTTTTCCATGACTGGTTGCAATTGCAACGTCCTTGTGGCGCGAAACAGCCAGCCTCACAACATCAGACCACATTAGGGCAACGTAGTTAAGGGCGCTGTGGCCCGATGCCCCGGGTTTGTGCTTAAAGGGAGGGTGCCAAAGCGCGAGGTAGCGCTTGCGGATCAGGGTGCATCTGGCATTAGGGGCGCAAGTCGAACGGCAGGGACGCAGCACACCGCAATGAGCGATCAGGCATGGCAGGATGGTACGTGGGAGACCGCCGATGGCCTGACCCTGCATTACCGCGATTATCCCGGCGATGCTGCGGCTCTGCCGATCCTGTGCATTCCCGGCCTGACCCGCAACGCCCGCGATTTCGAACCGATAGCAGAGCGTTTCGGCAGCACGCGCCGGATCATCTGCGTGGAACTGCGCGGGCGCGGCGAGAGCGAATATGCCAAGGACAGCTCCACCTATGTGCCTGCCACCTATCTGCAGGACCTCGATGCCTTTTTCGAGCAGGTGAACCCCGGCAAGGTGATTGGCCTTGGCACATCGCTGGGCGGCATATTGTTCGCGATGATGGGCGCGCAGCATCCCGAGCGGCTTGCAGGGCTGGTATTCAACGATATCGGCCCGGCGATCGACAAGTCCGGGCTGGACAGGATCGCCGAATATGTCGGCCATGGGCGCAGCTTTCCCACATGGATGCACGCGGCCCGCCACATGCGCGAGGCGACCAGCGATGTGCATCCCGATTTCACCATTTCCGAATGGCTGCGGCTGACCAAGCGGCTGATGGTGGTGAGCAACAGCGGCCGCATCGTCTACGATTACGACATGCGCATCGCGGATCCGATCGATGCCGCCGGCAAGGATGCTGCCCCGCCGGACCTGTGGCCTGCCTTCAACGCGCTGCCGCCTGTGCCCAAGCTGGTGATCCGCGGCGAGCTGTCTGACATTCTGGCAGCCGATACGCTGGCCGCCATGTGCGACAAGATCCCCGATTGCGAAGCGGTGACCATCGCCCGCACCGGCCATGTGCCCACGCTGGACGAGGAGGAGGCGCTCGCTGCCATCACCCGGCTGGTGGAGCGGGCCGCATGAGTAAGCCCACCCCGCGCATCCTGCACTTGCATTCCACATTCGATGCAGGAGGCAAGGAAGTGCGCAATGTTCGCCTGATGAACGGCTGGGGCAAGGATGCCGAACACGCCATCGTGTCCGGCGATCTCGACAAGCGCGGCGCGGCAAAGCTGATTTCCAGCAAAGTGCGCGTTACCTGGCCCAAGTTCCCCTCGCTCAAGGGCAAGCCCACGCCGGGGCGGTTGAAGGATATTGCCGCGGCCATGGCGGGCTATGACCTGATCTGCACCTACAACTGGGGCGCGATCGATGCGGTGATGGCGCATACGCTGTTCGCTGACCTCTTCAAGCTGCCGCCGCTGGTCCATAACGAGGACGGCTTCAACGAGGATGAGGCCAAGCGCCTGAAAACGCGCCGCAACTGGTATCGCCGCATTGCGCTGGGGCGCACGGCGGCACTGGTGGTGCCATCGAAGAAGCTGGAGAACATCGCGCTCGATATCTGGGGCCAGCCGCGCGCCCGGGTGCGCCGTATCGCCAACGGGATCGACACGCGCAGCTTTTCCGCTCCTGCCAAGCGCGATGTGCTGCCCGGCCTGATCAAGCGCAAGGACGAGTTCTGGATCGGCACGCTGGCTGGCCTGCGCGAAGTGAAGAACCTCGGCGTGCTGGTGGAAGCCATGCGCCGGATGCCGGATAACTGGCAGCTGGTGATCGCGGGCGAGGGGCCGGAGCGGGCAAAGCTGGAACAGCTCGCCATCGACAGCGGCGTGGAAGACAGGGTGTATTTCCCCGGCTTTGTCGACCAGCCCGAAAAGGTGATGGGCCTGTTCGATATCTTCGCGCTGTCATCGCATTCCGAACAATTCCCCATTTCGGTGGTGGAAGCGATGGCGGCGGGCTTGCCGGTGGTCGCACCGCGCGTTGGCGATATTGGCGAGATGGTCTCGACCGACAACGGCCCCTGGCTGACCGATGCTGGGGATAGCGAAGCGATTACAGAGGCCTTGTGGCAGCTCACCGGCCAGCCGGACGATCGCAAGCGCATCGGCAAGGCCAATCGCGACAAGGCCCGAGCGCACTATGATGCGATGGCCATGACGGACCAGTATCGCGCGCTTTACTGGGGGCTGATGGGCCGCAACCGGGCCGGTCAGGGCGCCGCTTAACTGGGCAGAGGCCTTCATCGCCGGTTCACCCGCTGGGGGACAGGCTCGATTCCGCAATTGAATTGCAGCGCCTCAGGCCCTAACAGCGCGGCCTACTGCACAATTAACTGTCAAGAAGACCGTGGCAACAACACCCCAGGATCCCAAGCAGGGCGGAAAGCCCGAAAAGAAGCGTGACCTTGAGCAGGAAATGCTCATGCGCGAGGTGGACGAGGCCGTCCGTACGGATGACGTATCCAACGCCATGCGCAAATACGGCATTCCCGTTGGCGTGCTGCTGCTGCTGGTGCTCGGTGCGTTTGGCGGCTGGCTGTGGTGGGATGCTCGGCAGGAAGCCGCGCTGGAAGCCCAGTCCGAAGCGATCATCCTGGCGATGGACGAATATGAGGCCGGCAACCTTGATGCCGCAGATCAGGAACTGGCGCTGGTGGACGGTGATGTCAGCCCCGCCGCGCTCGCATCGGCCAAGCTCTACCGCGCTGTGATCGCGCTGGAACAGGGCCGCACCGAAGACGCTGTGGCTTTCTATGAAGAGGTTGCCGCCATCGAAGGTGCGCCGCCGCCCATGCGCGATGGAGCACTGTTGCGCATGGTCTATGCCAATTTCGACAACATGGCCCCGCAGGCCGTGATTGACCGGCTCGGCCCTCTGGCGGTGGATGGCAATCCGTGGTTCGGCAGCGCGGGTGAACTGGTGTTCCACGCCTATCTGGAAATGGACAACATCGATGCCGCCGGTGCGCTGGCCATGGCCGTGGCGGATTCGGACGATGTGCCGGACACGGTGAAGGCGCGCGTGCGCCAGCTGGCCGGCCGTTACGGCTTTGACACGATCAATGATACGCAGCTGCGCAGCGACAGCGAAGAAGCTGACGAAGCGGGCGAGGATGCGGCAGAATGAGGCAGGATAATCGCATGACGAACTCACCCAAGGCCCGGAGCTTCGGGGTCAGCCGCATTGGCGGCGTGGCCATGGCCGAGCTTGCTGCCCTTACTCTTGCGGGTTGCAGCGTTCTCGGCGGCGGCGGGGATGACCGCCCCGATACGCCGACCCTTGGCAATCGCACGCCCATCCTTTCGCGCATCGCCACCGACATCGTGGCTGATCCGGTGCTGGCCAATGTCGCCGTGGTGCTGCCGACGGCAGAAACCAACGCAGACTGGCCGCAAGGAGGCCGGAACGCGTCCAGGGTTTCCGGCCATGTCACCCTGTCCGACACGCCGACGCGCGTATGGACTGCGCAGATGGACGGCACCACCAATACGCGCCGCCTTGCTGCCGCGCCCGTCGTGGGCGGTGGCAAGCTGTTCGCGGTGGACACTTCGGGCATGATCCACGCCTATAATGCCGATACCGGCGCTCGCCTGTGGACGCACCGCATTCAGGTTTCGGGTGACTTGCGCGATGCCACTTTCGGCGGCGGCGCCAGCTATGCCAGCGGTACGGTCTATGCCACCAGCGGCACGGGCGATGTGTTCGCCCTGAATGCGGAAACCGGTGCTGAGATCTGGCGCAAGCGCCCGGCCGGTCCGCTGCGCGGTTCGCCCACCGTGGCTTTCAACGCCGTTTACGTGATGACGCAGGACAACCAGATCCACGCGCTCAACATGTCCGATGGCGAACCGGTTTGGCAGGATGCCGCGGCGTCGGGCCAGCAAGGCGTGTTCGGCGTGGCCGCTCCGGCTGCCGGGCAGGGCTCCGTGATTGCCGGCTATTCCAGCGGCGAGGTGGTGGCATACCGCTTCGAGAACGGCCGCGTGCTGTGGTCTGATGCGCTTGCCCGTACCTCGATCTCCACCGAAGTTGGCTCGCTGACGGACGTGGACGCGGACCCGATCATTTCCAACGGCCAGGTCTTCGCGCTGGGGCAGGGCGGCCGCATGGCAGCCTATGAACTGTCCACCGGGCAGCGCATCTGGGAACTGACGCTGGCAGGCATTTCCACTCCGGCGCTGGCTGGCGAGTGGATCTTCACCCTGACGGACGATGCCCGGCTGCTGGCGATTGCCCGCTCCACCGGCCGCGTTCGCTGGGTTACCCAGCTCGATGCCTTCCGTGATCCCAAGGACCGCGAAGGCCCGATCTTCTGGACAGGCCCCGTTCTGGCGAACAACAAGCTGTGGATCGCCAGTAGCCGCGGCGAGGTGCATTCGGTTGACGTGATTACCGGCCAGAACACGCTGTTCACCGAACTGGGCGATGGCGTCTCGCTGCCGCCGGTTGTGGCCAACAACACGCTCTACATCCTCGACGACAGCGGCAAGATCACCGCCTGGCGCTGAGCACCTGCTGATCGCGGCATTTTCGCCGCGGACATCACCGCGCCTTTAACCCTTTTCGGGCTAGTGCAGCGCGCATCAGCGTGAACGCATCCCAAGCCGCGCGGCCCCCGGCCAGCGACGTATCGCCATGGGTCGGCCTTGCCGGCCTGGCCACATGGCTGGCCCATATCTGCCTGTGCCGCATCTGGCCTGATCTCGTTGTGCAATTTGGCTTTCCCGGCCCGCAAGAGCGGATGTCCGGCCCGTTCTCCGTTCTGCTCGCCATGCTGCTGACAGGCGGCGCGGTCGCTGTTCGTGGACAAGGTGCACCTGCGCCCGGCCACGGGGATCGATTGGAACAACCGCAAGCCGCTCTCCGAGACATTCGATATCTCGGTCACCAAGCTCGCCGGACTGTGGGCCACTTGGGCGATCATCGGGGTGATCTACTGCCTCGGCCGCTGGTATTGGGAAGGGCAGTACCTGTTCGCCATGCAGGTGATCGCCGTGGCCGCCGTGCTGGGGTTCCTGTTCTCCGTGCCCTACGTCTTCTGGCTCGACCGGGTGATGGTGAAGCCAAAGGACCACAGCTGGCACTTCGGTGCGCTGCTGCTGGGGCGCGAGGCGTGGGACAGCGATCAGGTGAAGAAGCACTGGCGCGCGTGGATCATCAAGGGGTTCTTCTCCGCCTTCATGATCTCCATCCTGCCCCTGGTTTCGCTTCGGTGGTGGATGCCAACCTCTCCGAAGTGATCCAGAACCCGGTCGCCACCGGCGTGCTGATGTTCGAACTGCTGTTTGTGATCGACGTGCAGATCGGCACCGTGGGATATCTGTGCACCTTCCGCCCGCTGGATGCGCATATCCGCAGCGGCAATCCCTTCCTCGCCGGCTGGCTGGCGGCGCTGATGGGCTACCCGCCCTTCGTCTTCACCTTCATGGGCAATGGCGGGATGATCCAGTACGAATACAACACCGCAGGGTGGGGCTACTGGTTCGAAGGGCACGACATGCTGCTGTGGGCTTGGGCCTTCTGGCTGGCCCTCCTCACTGCCATCTATGCCTGGGCCACGGTGGCTTTCGGCATCCGCTTTTCCAACCTCACCTATCGCGGCGTGCTGACCAACGGCCCGTATCGCTTCACGCGCCACCCGGCCTATCTGTCCAAGAACCTGTTCTGGTGGTGTTCGAGCATGCCGTTCCCGGTGACGAGCGACAGCATGGTGGACGCGATCCGCAACACCGTGTTCCTTGGCGTGGTGAGCGGCATCTACTACTGGCGCGCGCGCACCGAAGAAGCGCACCTTCTGGGCGAAGACCCGAAATATCGCCAATATTACGACTGGATGCAGGAAAGCGGCCTGATCACTAGCCGCCTCGCAAAGCTGGTCCGTGCAATCAACCCGCGCCCATCAATCGGCAACGCGCAGGTGCAACCGGCAGAGTAACGCTGCGCTTCAGGCGTTGCCAACCACGAAGCACGCCGCTGCCACCAGCGCGCCTGCCCAGCGGTTGGAGCGGAAGCGGTCGAGCGGGTTAGCCCCGTCTGCCGGATCAAGCGTGGACACCTGCCACGCGAAATGCGCCGCAGCCGGGATCAGCGCCAGCAGCGCCACCCAGTCTGCCCGCAGCAGCCAGAAGGACAGCGCAAAGCAGGCGATGGAGGCTGCGTAGAACAGCCCGACGCCAGCCTTCACGCTGTTTCCCAGCCGCAGGGCGCTGGACTTGATGCCCACCAGCGCATCATCCTCGCGGTCCTGCAAGGCGTAGATCGTGTCATAGGCCATGCACCAGAAGAACGCCCCGGCGTAGAGCGCAATCATCACTTCCAGCCGGTCTGACGTGAAGGCCACCCAGCCCACAGGTGCTCCCCATGTGAACACGAGGCCCAGCCACGCCTGCGGCCACCACGTAATCCGCTTCATGAACGGATAAGCGGCCACCAGTGCGAGGCTACCCAGCGCCACCAGCTGTGCCTGCCAGCGCAATTGCAGCAGCACCACGAGACCCACGGCGCACAGGGCCAGCAGCCATATCCACGCAGATTTCGCGCTCACCCTGCCGCTGGCGACCGGCCGCACGGCAGTGCGCGCCACCTGCCGGTCAAGATCGGCATCGACGATATCGTTATAGACGCAGCCCGCGCCGCGCATGGCGATGCTGCCCAACAGGAACCACGCGATCATCACTGCCTTTGCGGATAGCGGCACATTGGGCACCAGCAGCGCCCCCCATGCGCAGGGCCAGAACAGCAGCCACCAGCCGATCGGCCGGTCAAACCGCGCCAGCAGCGCATAATCGCGCGCGGCGGGCGGCAGCAGGCCAACCAGTCCGCGATGTTCGCTGTCGGGGGTGATGCTGTCTGTCATCCTTGCATCCCATAATCAGCTTGGGCCAAAGGGGAAAGCAGGAGACTGGGGAAATCGAATATGGATGTTGGTGAATACAACCGGGAACAGTGGAACAGGCGTGCGGAAGCAGGCAACGAATGGTCCATCCCGGTTACGCCGGAACAGATAGCCGCAGCCCGCAAGGGTGACTGGGAAGTGGTGCTTACGCCGATCAAGCCGGTGCCGCGCGACTGGTTCGGAGAGATTGCCGGGAAGGACATGCTCGGCCTTGCTTCTGGCGGCGGGCAGCAATGTCCGATCTTTGCTGCTGCCGGTGCGCATGTGACATCCTTCGATGCGTCAGACGCGCAGCTCGCGCTGGACGATCAGGTGGCGCAGCGCGAAGGGCTGGATATCCGCACCGTGCAAGGCCTGATGCACGATCTCTCGGCCTTCGCGGATGCGAGCTTCGATATCGTCTTCAATCCTTGCTCCACCGCCTTTGCGCCCGAAGTGCTGCCGGTGTGGCGCGAAGTGGCCCGCGTGTTGCGGCCCGGCGGTGTGCTGATGACCGGCTTCTACAACCCGGTCTATTTCATCTTCGATCCGCTGGCGCTGGATCGCGGCGAACTGGTCGCGCGGCATAGCCTGCCATACAGCGATTTCGATTTGCCGGAGGAAGAACGCGTAGCGCTGCTGGCCTCCAATCCGGATGACAAGACCTTGTGCTTCAGCCACACGCTGGAAACGCAGATCGGCGGCCAGTTCGATGCAGGGTTGGTGATGAACGCCATCTTCGAGGACGGGTGGGATGCAATCGACGCCATGAGCAGACTGTTCCCGCCGTTCATCGCCACCCGTTCCTACAAGTCCGCCTGATGGCAGGCCACTCTCCCAGAACGCCTGCATGGCCCCCGCGCAGCGCGCCACGCCTGTTCGTCGATACGCCGCTGGCAGAAGGCGTTGCGGTGGCGATCGAAGGCCCGCAGGCGCATTACCTCACCCGCGTTATGCGCGTGGGCGAGGGCGACGCGGTGATCCTGTGTGATGATGTGACAGGCGAATGGGCCGCGCGCGTTACCGAAGCGGGCAAACGTAACTGTTCGCTGGAAACGGTCGAATGTCTTCGGTCACGCGAGGAGGTGCCCGATTTCTGGCTCTGCCCCGCATTGCTGAAGAAGGACCGCTTCGACATGGTGCTGGAAAAAGCCACGGAACTGGGCGTTGCGGTGATCCAGCCGGTCATCACCCGCCGCTGCGTGGCAGACAAGCTGAACATGGAGCGTGCGCGCACCATCGTGACCGAAGCAGCCGAACAATGCGCGCGCACCGCGCTGCCGCAAGTGCGCGAGCCGGTGAAGCTGGGCCAGTTCCTGCGCGATTTTCCCGAAGACCGGCTGATCTATTTTGCAGACGAGCTGGGCGGCGATCCGGCATCTGCCGCCTTTGCCCAACATTTGCCGCCCGCCGCGCTGCTGACCGGGCCGGAAGGCGGTTTTGACGATGAGGAGCGCGCCCTTATCCGCGACCACGTGCAATCCCGCGCCATCACCCTCGGCCCGCGAATCCTGCGCGGTGAAACCGCTGCCATAGCCGCCACTGCTGTGTGGATGGCGCAAGCCGGCGACTGGAGTTGATCGCAGTGCCTTCTGGACAAACACAATTTGATACTGGCGCCGCAGCGCGGAACAAACTAACGGCGCTGTGCATGTTGAGGGGCAGGTCATGAGCACGCGCAAGGCGTCCGACGGGGCAGAGCAACCCATTGAAAGCCGCGCGCAGCTGGCCGAGCCGATGCAGGCCGGCGAAAAGGCGCCCGAAGCATGGCGCATCGGGACAGAGCATGAAAAGCTCGTTTTCAAGCATGATGACAAGCGCGCCACGTCTTATGACGAGGAAGGCGGCATCCTCGATATCCTGATGGCCATGCGCCAGTTCGGCTGGGAGCCGGTGGAGGAAAACGGGAAGGTTATCGCCATGAGCGGCGATGACGGCACGATCAGCCTCGAACCTGCCGGCCAGCTGGAACTGTCCGGCGCGCCGCTGGAAAACCTGCACCAGACCTGTACCGAAACCGGCCGCCACCTGAAACAGTGCAAGATTGTTGGCGAAGAATGCGGTGTCGGCTTCCTCGGCCTCGGCATGTGGCCGGACAAGACCCGCGAAGAACTGCCGGTGATGCCCAAGGGGCGGTACGAGATCATGATGCGGCACATGCCGCGCGTGGGCATGATGGGCCTCGACATGGCCTTCGCGCCGCACACGCCGTTTGCGCAC
>CAYXTJ010000016.1:17396-29164 GCA_964467715.1 uncultured Sphingomonadaceae bacterium | reverse complement strand
GGTTTTCTTGTCGAACATTTATTTTCCTTCAGCCCGCGCGCCCTATTGCGTCGCGGGATTTTCTGCCGGGGATACCGTCCCGGTCCGGTGTGGGGCCTTGCATGCCCCGAAGCCCCTCCACCGGATTGTGAAGGATGCCTTTTGGTTCGGGCGCGCTTTTCATGGCGCCCATAGTGAAAGGGCGGCTCCGATGGAGCCGCCCCCTCAAAACTCTTACTTACGCAGACCCAGCTTCTGGATCAGGTTGTTGTAGCGCTCTACATCCTTGCTCTTGAGATAGGCGAGCAGGCTGCGGCGCTTGTTGACCATCTTCAGCAGGCCACGACGGGAATGGTTGTCCTTGTGGTGGTCCTTGAAGTGCTCCGTCAGGTTGCGGATGCGCTCGGTCAGGATGGCGACCTGCACTTCCGGCGAACCGGTGTCACCCGATACACGGGCGTTGTCCTGGATGACTTCAGCTTTGCGTTCGGTAGTTACCGACATTTCACGTTACCTTTCGCAGTATCCTTCAAACGTTGAACCCCCGCACGACCCTCGCCGTACCTCCTGAAAGTTCCATCAGCGCGACAGGGACATCGTCCGCAGTCGCAAGATAGAGCCCGTCAGGTTGGGGCAATCCGGAAATGACCCGGCCCTGACGGGCCGCCTGCACACTTTCCGGATCGAGGGACAGGGCCGGGATACCGTCCAGCCCCGCCTCCAGTGGCAGGAGGTGGTCTTTGATGGGCGCGCCCTTACCGATTTCATTGAGCTTGTCCAGCGAAATCGCTTGGTTCTCGGTGAACGGGCCGGCCTTTACGCGGTGTAGATAGGTAACATGGCCGCAGGTTCCAAGGGCATGCGCGATATCGCGCGCAAGGCTGCGGATATAGGTGCCTTTGGACACATGGGCGACCAGCGTGACGCTGTCTGCCAGTTCCAGCGGAGCGGAAGGGTCATAGGGATCAGGCCTGCCTGCAGTGGTCTGGAAGGCGCTTTCCAAACCGAAATCCGTTCGTGCTGAGCTTGTCGAAGCACCGCTTTTATCTTCGGGCATGGTTGCAGAGGAAAAGGACGATCCTTCGACAAGCTCAGGATGATCGGAAAGCAGGCCAAGGGCATATACGGTTACAGCCCGCGTCACCATCTCCACCTCTTCGCCAGCCCGCGCCCGGTCATAGGCGCGTTGCCCGTCCACCTTGATGGCGGAATATTTCGGCGGAATCTGCTCGATTTCGCCGGTGAAGTGTTCGCATATCGCAGCAACGGCCGCGAGCGGCGGGCGGCGGTCACTGCGCGCCACGACCTCGCCTTCGCTATCCAGCGTGTCGGTCTCCTCGCCGAACTGCACGGTGAACTCGTAGATCTTGCTGGCATCCAGCATCCGGCCCACCAGCTTGGTCGCTTCGCCCAGCGCAATCGGCAATACCCCTTCGGCCAGCGGATCAAGCGTGCCGCCATGGCCGACCTTCAGCCCGCCCTTGAGCTTCATGTTGTAGCCCGCCTCGCGCAGATTGCGCTTCACCGCGCTCACGGCTTGCGTGGAGCCGAGGCCGCGCGGCTTGTCGAGGATGATCCAGCCGTGGATTGGGGGTTTGAAAGTCATCGTTCACCGCCATGGGGATTTCCGGCACTTAGGTAAAGACTGGCAGGAAATCTGCTGCTAGCAATCATGGTTTCAGGTGAAAGGGGATCAGACCATGAGCCAGGCAGAAGCACCTACGCAGAAGGGCGTGCTTGGATATATCGAGAGGACGGGCAACAAGCTGCCCGATCCGGTGTTCCTGTTCTTCTGGCTGATCGCCGGACTGGTGGTGATTTCGGTGATCGCATCGCTCGCCGGTTGGAGCGCGCTGCATCCCACCGAGATTTACGAGGCGACCGGCACAGCCCGCGTGATCTCTGCGGTAAGCCTTCTGTCTGCGGACAACATCCAGCGGCTGTGGGTCGACATGCCTACCACTTTCACGCACTTCCACCCGCTTGGCTATGTCCTTGTGGTGATGCTGGGTGCTGGCGTGGCAGAGCGGGCCGGCCTGTTCGGCACCGCCATGCGCGGCGCGGTGCGCTATGCCCCCAAGTCGCTGCTGACACCCTTCGTGGTGCTGGTGGGCATGATGGGCAACCTCGCGGCAGACGCGGCCTATGTGGTGCTGATCCCGCTGGCAGGCATCGTGTTCCACGCCGCCGGGCGCAACCCCGTGGCGGGCATCGCCGCCAGCTTCGCAGGCGTTTCCGGCGGCTTTTCCGCGAACCTCCTGCCCGGCCAGCTCGACGCGCTGCTGTTCGGCATTACCGAGGCATCAGTGGAAACCGTGTTCGGCGATTACACCGCCAATATCGCAGGCAACTGGTATTTCATCGCCGCGATGACCTTCGTCTTCCTGCCGGTGATCTGGTACGTCACCGACAAGATGATCGAGCCGCGCCTCGGCAAGTGGGACCCGGCGAAGGCCGGCAATGCCCCTGCTGGCGAACAGACCAATGACGCGCTGACCGATGGCGAGCGTCGCGGCCTCAGGTGGGCAGGCCTTGCCGTGCTGGGTGTGTGCGCGCTGTGGATCTTCTTTGCCATCGGGCCGGGCACCCCGCTGATCAACGAGAATGCGACGCCAGAAGCGCGGCTGACGCCCTTCTACCAGAGCCTTGTCGCCGGCTTTTTCCTGCTGTTCCTGCTGGCGGGCTGGGCATACGGCAAGGGCGCAGGCGTGATCGGCGATCACCGGGACCTGGTCAAGATGATGTCCGGCGCGATGGAGGACTTGGCCTATTACCTCGTCCTTGCCTTTGCTGCGGCGCATTTCGTGGCGATGTTCGGCTGGTCCAACCTCGGGCTGATCCTTGCGGTGAACGGCGCGGACGTGCTCGGTTCTTCCGGCTTGCCCGCTTGGGCGCTGCTCGCCGCGATCATCGTGGTGTCGGGCATCCTCAACCTCTTCGTGGGTTCGGCCAGCGCCAAGTGGGCGCTGCTCAGCCCCGTACTGGTGCCGATGCTGATGCTGCTGGGCATCTCACCCGAAATGGCGACCGCCGCCTATCGTGTGGGCGATAGCGCCACCAACATCATCACCCCGCTGATGGTCTACTTCCCGCTGATCCTGATCTTCTGCCAGCGCTGGCAGAAGGACTTTGGCCTCGGCAGCCTTGCCGCAACCATGCTGCCCTATTCCATCGGGCTAATGGTGATCGGCATCGCGCTGACCATCGGCTGGGTGGTGTTGGACTTGCCGCTTGGCCCCGGTGCGCAGGTATTCATGGACGTGCCAGTAGCGGCCGCCGCTGCGCCATAAGGCAGCGGGGAATCTGTTGCCTTCGCACGGGCCGCTCTTATAGCTGAGCCCCGTGCGGAGGCGGCATTTTCTGGGAGCGAATGCGGGCGCTGTTGGCCTCGCCGGGGTCAGCCCCGCGCTTGCCCAGGTCGCCCCGCGCCAGCGGGCGCTGAAGGGCCTTGCCATCAGCATCAATGACTATGCCGCCCTCACCCCGCTAAAAACCGCGAGCCAGGATGCGCTCTCCGTATCGCAGCGCCTTGCCGGCATCGGCTATGACGTGATCGAAGTTGCCGAAGGCGTGGTTGATACAGACGCGGTGCTGGACGGGTTTCAGGCTTTCGTCAGTCAGCTGGATCAGGAAACCGCAGCCTTCGTGTTCATGGCCGGCCACGGCATCCAGGTTGAAGGGCGCAACTACTTTCTGCCAGCCAATGTGCCGGTGCTGAAGGACAGGGACGCGCTGGCCTATGCCCTGCCGATCGACAATCTGCTGTCCTCCGTTGCCCGCGCCACGCCCGCGCAATCGATCTTCGTGCTCGATGCCTGCCGCAACAGCGCCATCGACAAGACGCTGGAAGGCGCAGGCCGCGGCATGGCCTCCACACAGGCGCCCGGCGGCTGCTTCATCGCCTATTCCGCCGGATCGGGCGAATATGCGCTGGACCGGCTGACCGACGACGATCCCGAACCCAACGGCCTGTTCACCCGCCACCTCGTGGCCGAACTGCAGGCAGAGCGCACCATTTATGACGTGATCGCCGCCACCCGCGCCCGCGTGATTCCTGAAGCGGAAGCGGTGGGCCACGCCCAACATCCGGCGATCTACGATCAGGCCCCCCGCGCCTATTTCGTGGACGGTCTGCCGCGCCGCGCCAGCGAGGAACAGGGCCCGCGCGCCGCCAGCATGGAGGGTGGCGGCGTGGTGATTGCCGCTTGCGATCGCTATCCATGCTCAGGCGATACGCTCGCATCGCCCAAACGCGATGCCGCGCGGCTGGAACGGGTGATGCGCGAAATGGGCGCCACCGTTGCCGTTGCTGCCAACCCTGAAAAGCAAGACCTGCTCGATCTCTGCCGCACCATGGGCGAGGCGGAAATGCGCCACCTGTGCTTCATCTGGCTGGGCAAGGGCCAGCTGCAGGAGATGCAGGCTTGCGGGATCATGGAGAATGCAGGCTGCGGCGCTGCCCTGCTGGCGGGGAAGAGCGGCCTCCCTGCAGCATCGCTGGTCAGCCACAGCGATGTGATCAAGGCCTTCCGCCCCGAAAGTCTGATGGACGATGGCAGGAAGCCTGCGCCGCTTTCGCTGTTCCTGGATATCGGGCTGGAGCGCGAACCGCTGGCGCTTTCCACCGGCCCGCACGATGCCGAACTGCCGCTGAGCGACCTGCCCAATGATTTCCTCACTAAGCCGCGCTTCCACGACGTATCGCTGCTCGCCGCGACGGAATTTAGCCAGGGCAAGCAGGCAGATGCCAAGGCGCAGGCTTCCAGCCCCTTCGTCACCGCGCTGGTAAACGCGCTGGGCCGCCCCGGCATCCGCATGGTGGAAGTGGCGCGGCTGATGCAGCAGGAAGTGCTCAACCTCACGGACAATGCGCAATCCCCGCGGCTGTTCGCCACGCGCGATGCGGGAAGCCGGATCATGGTGGAAGCCAACCTCAGCCAGTCTGGCCGGGCAGGCGAGGCGAAGTCCGCCTAGTCGTCTTCGTCGATATCGCGGCGGACACGCGGATCATCGAGCAGTTCCTCGATCCGGCTCGCTTCGTCGAAGCTTTCGTCCTCGCGGAACTGCAGCTTGGGCGCGAATTTCAGGCCGAGCCGCTGCGCAACCTCGCGCTGGAAATAGGCGGTGTTCTGCTGCAGCGACTTGAGCACCAGCGCCTCGTGCTCGCCCAGCAAGGCCTTCACATAGACCTTGGCGTTCCTGAGGTCGGGCGACATGCGCACTTCGGTGACCGAGACGGTATGCGCGCCGATCACATCGTCATGCACCTCGCCGCGCGCCAGCAGTTCGGAGATGATGTGGCGCACGCGCTCACCCACCTTCAACAGGCGGACGGACTGGTCTTCATTGGAGGAGTGGTGGCGGGCCATCTCAGTCTTGTTCTTCCATCTTGTCCAAAATCCGCTGCAGCGATCGCATGTTGCGCGCCGTGCCGCGGCAATCGAGCTTGCGCTCCATAAAGGCGCTGGTGAGCTTGCTCTGTCCCACCCCGTCAACATAATCGATATAGAGGCAACGGTCACCCATTGCCATTTTCCCGTCCCCGCGCCCTTCATATGCCGCCAGCATCACCTTGAACTGCACCGGATCAGGCTGGCGTTCGAGGAAATAGGTGTGGACCGTCGCCTCGTCCCCACCTTCGCGGAACGGGTTGTCCGCGATGGCCGCGCGAATTTCATCGACAGTGCGCACGGCAGCGAAGGTGGAAAAGCCGAAATAGTCCTCCACCACGAAGGCGAGCATTTCGGCCATCCCGTCCGACGGGCGCTCATCATAGGAGAACAGCACATTGCCGCTGGCGACAACGGTCTCAACGTCCTCGATATCCTCGCGCTCCAACGCGTAGCGCAAGTCTTCCATCTTCAGCCGGTTTCCACCGACATTCATGGAAGCAAAGAAGGCGCAGTAGCGGGTCAAAAAAACATCCCTCCCCTCCCACATGCGGGAGGGGCAGCGAGACTTGGGCTTGCCCCGCAAGTCCTAGTCGCAGCGGGGTGGGCTCTTACGAGCCCATGCCCACCCCCGACCCCTCCCGCAAGCGGGAGGGGAACCAGATCACAGTACGCGTTCGCGTTCCTCGACCTCGAAGACTTCAAGCTGGTCACCCGGCTTGATGTCGTTTGTATCGGCGAGGACCACACCGCATTCCAGACCGGCGCGGACTTCGTCCACATCGTCCTTGAAGCGACGCAGCGAAGCGATGGTGGTGGCCGAAACGATGACGTCGTCGCGCGTGAGACGGGCATGGAGGCCCTTGCGGATGATGCCTTCTTCCACCAGCAGGCCGGCTGCCTTGTCGCGCTTGCCGGATTTGAACACTTCCTTGACCTGCGCACGGCCGACCACGTTCTCGATCCGCTCGGGACCAAGCTCGCCTGCCATCTCCTTCGCGATTTCCTCGGTCAGGTGATAGATCACGTCGTAATACTTCATCTCCACGCCATCGCGCTTCACCAGTTCGCGCGCCTTGGCATTCGGACGCACGTTGAAGCCGATGATCGGGGCCTTTGAAGCACTCGCCAGCGACACGTCGCTTTCGGTGATCGCGCCAACGCCGGCGTGCAGCACGCGGACCTTGATGAGATCGTTCGAAAGGTTGTGCAGCGCGGAGTTGATCGCTTCGACCGAACCCTGCACGTCTGCCTTCACCACCACCGGGAATTCGACCACGTCGCTCTTGTTGAACATGGTGTCGAAGTTCGTCGGGGCGAGCGCGGTGCGCTTTTCGGTGGCCTTTTCCTGACGGTACTGGGCCACTTCGCGGGCACGCTGTTCGTTCTCGACGACGGTTAGCAGGTCACCGGCCTGCGGCACGCCGCCAAGGCCAAGCACTTCCACCGGGGTGGACGGGCCTGCTTCCTTGATCTGCTTGCCATGATCATCGATCAGCGCACGCACACGGCCGCTTTGGGTACCCACCACGAAAGTGTCACCACGCTTCAGCGTGCCGCGGTTGACCAGCACGGTGGCAACCGGGCCGCGGCCCTTGTCCAGCTGCGCTTCGACCACGGTGGCTTCGGCATCGCGATCCGGGCGCGCCTTCAGTTCCAGCAGTTCGGCCTGCAGCAGGATCTTGTCGAGCAGCTCGTCCAGGCCGTCACCCTTCTTGGCGGAGACTTCCACGTCCTGCACATCGCCGGACATGGCTTCCACGATGACCTCGTGTTCCAGTAGGCGCTCGCGCACCTTCTGCGGGTTGGCTTCGGGCTTGTCGCACTTGTTGATCGCCACGATCATCGGCACGCCGGCCGCCTTGGTGTGATTGATGGCTTCGATCGTCTGCGGCATGATGCCGTCATCCGCTGCCACCACCAGCACCACGATATCGGTGACGTTGGCACCGCGCTGGCGCATCTGGGTGAAGGCCTCGTGCCCCGGCGTATCGAGGAAGGTGACCTTCTGCTTGTCCTTGCCCTTGGTGGTGATCTGGTAGGCGCCGATGTGCTGGGTGATGCCGCCGGCTTCACCCTTGGTCACATTGGCACCGCGCAGCGCATCCAGCAGGCTGGTCTTACCGTGATCGACGTGGCCCATGATGGTGACCACCGGCGGACGCGGCTTGAGCGTCTCTTCCGGATCCTTTTCCTCACTGGTGTCGATATCGACATCGCTTTCGGACACGCGCTGGATATTGTGGCCGAACTGTTCGACCAGCAGCTCTGCCGTGTCGGCATCAATGGTCTGATTGACGGTGACCATCATGCCGAGGTTGAACAGTTCCTTCACCAGATCCGCGCCCTTTTCGGCCATGCGGTTGGCGAGTTCCTGCACGGTGATCGCTTCGGGCACGATCACGTCGCGCACCTGCTTTTCACGCGGCTGGCTGGAGCCACCGCCCTGTGCGCGGCGTTCCTTTTCCCGCGCACGCTTCAGCGCGGCGAGGCTGCGGGCACGGCGGCCTTCATCTTCGTTCAGCGCGCGGTTGACGGTCAGCTTGCCGGAACGGCGGTTGTCAGCACCGCCGCCGCCCGCGGCAGCACCGCGATCGGCACCGCCCTTGGCTGCCTTGCGGTCCTGCTTCTTTTCCAGGCGCTTGGGTTCAGGACGCTCGACCGGCGTGAATTTGCGCGGAGCAGCCACGGGCGCGGCGGTATCGTCCTCGGCAGGTGCAGACGCAGGCGCAGTGGCTGCAGCTTCGGCAGCAGCCTTTTCGGCTTCTTCCTCAGCCTTGCGCTGCCTGGCAGCTTCTTCATCGGCCTTGCGATTCTCTTCCTCGCGGCGCTTCTGGTCTTCTGCAACCTTCTTCGCCTCGTCCTCTTCACGACGACGAGCCTCTTCTGCTGCGCGCAGACGCTCTTCCTCGGCCTCGCGCTGCATGCGGGCAACGCGCTCCTGCGGGGTTTCCGCATCGGCAGCCAGCCTCTTGGGCGCAGGCTTCTTCGCCGCGGGAGGCGGCGGAGGCGGGGGCGGCGGGGCCGCTTCTTCGCCGGCAGCGCCAGGCTTTGCCACCTTGCGGCGACGCTTCACCTCGACCGCAACCTTGTTGGTGCGACCGTGGCTGAAGGTCTGCTTCACCTCGCCAGCATCAACCGAACGCTTCAATCCCAGTGGCTTGCGCTTCGGTGTTTCTTCGTTGTCGCTCATACGCCCTCAACAATCCTTCAAATTCATTCAGTTGCTGCAGCATCTTGCGCAGCATCATCCACCGCAACATCACCGCTGTTCATGGCCGGAAGACCGGCCCCGAGAAAGGTCTGCAAACGCCTGAGCGGGATGACTACCCGCTCGGCCGAACGGACGTCGGCAAGCGCCAGATGGACAACATTGTCGCGGCCCAATGCCACAGACAGGGCCGTGCGGTCCAGTGGCAGGGTTTCGCCCTGCATGCCACTGCCTTCCGCATCCATGCCCACGCGCCATGCCTGATCGAGCTTTCGCCGCCCGTCCTCGCTGGCATCGCTGGCATGGTAAAGCGCCGCGACCTTGCCGCTGCGCGCTTCATTGGCAATCTTTTCCGACCCCAAGATAAGGCGTCCCGCGCGCATTTCGAGCCCCAGCCGCTCACAAAAGCCGCGCAGCAGGGCATTTTCGAACAATTGCGGCAGGTCTGCCGGGATCGAGAGGCTGCCATCCTTGAAGGCCCGCGCCAGCGCGCCCTTCAACTGGCCGCTGTCCAGCGCTGCCCGCAGTTCCGCCTTGGTCGCGCCGAACCATGCCCCGCGGCCCGGCGCGCGCGCCATGGCATCGGGCAGCACAAGGCCATCGGGAGAGACAGCGAGGCGAAGCAGATCGTCCCGACAGGCAGTCCTGCCGGAGATTATGCAGCGCCGTTCGGGAACATCGCTGTCCCCGTCACGCTTGCGCGATCGGTTCTGCCTTACGGTCTCATTGCGAGGATTCCGCATCAGCGGCCTCCTCTGCTTGGGTCGTGGTTTCAGCTGCCAGAGCAACCTCTTCCTCGTCCTCGAACCAGTGTGCGCGGGCCGCCATGATGATCTCGTTGCCCTGCTCTTCGGTCAGGCCGAAGGTGCCCAGCACGCCGCCCTTGTCCTGTTCGCGCTGCGGGCGACGCAGCGGCGGACCGTCGGCATTGTTCCGGCGGCGCGGTGCTTCGCGCTTCCTGGCGATCAGTTCATCGGTGGCGAGATCGGCGAGGTCATCGAGCTCCTTGATGCCGGCCTTGCCCAGCACCACGAGCATTTCTTCGGTCAGGTGCGGGATTTCGGCAAGCGCATCTTCCACGCCCAGTTCACGGCGCTGTTCGCGGAAGGCTTCTTCCTTGCGCTCGAGCGCTTCGTTGGCGCGGCTCTGCAGTTCTTCTGCCAGTTCCTCGTCGAAGCCTTCGATGCTGGCGAGTTCGGCCAGTTCGACATAGGCGACTTCTTCCAGCTCGGCGAAGCCTTCGGCCACCAGCAGCTGCGACAGGGTTTCGTCGACGTCGAGTTCTTCCTCGAACATCTTGGACTGCTCGGCAAATTCCTTGGAGCGCTTCTCGGACGCTTCTTCCTCGGTCATGATGTCGATCTGGTGACCGGTCAGCTGGCTGGCGAGGCGCACGTTCTGGCCGCGGCGACCGATGGCGAGCGACAGCTGGTCATCAGGAACGACAACCTCGATGCGGCCTTCGTCCTCATCCAGCACAACGCGGCTGACGGTGGCCGGCTGCAGCGCGTTCACCACGAAGGTGGCGATGTCTTCCGACCAGGGGATGATGTCGATCTTCTCGCCCTGCAGTTCCTGCACGACGGCCTGCACGCGGCTGCCCTTCATGCCGACGCAGGCGCCGACCGGGTCGATCGAGGAATCGTGGCTGATCACGCCGATCTTGGCGCGGCTGCCCGGATCGCGGGCGGCGGCCTTGATCTCGATGATGCCATCGTAGATTTCGGGCACTTCCTGCGCGAAGAGCTTCTTCATGAAGTCCGGATGCGCGCGGGACAGGAAGATCTGCGGGCCGCGATTGTTGCGCTCCACCTTCATGATCAGTGCCCGCACGCGCTCGCCCACACGGGCAGCTTCGCGCGGGATCTGCTGGTCACGGCGGATCACGCCTTCGGCACGACCGAGGTTGACGATCACATGGCCGAATTCGACCGACTTGATCACGCCGGTGATCACTTCGCCCGAACGATCCTTGAATTCCTCGAACTGGCGCTCGCGCTCGGCATCGCGGACCTTCTGGAAGATCACCTGCTTGGCGCTCTGCGCGTCGATACGGCCAAGATCGACCGGGGGCAGCGGGTCAACGATGAAGTCACCCACAACAGCACCGTCCTGCAGCTTCTGCGCGGCCTTCAGGTCCACCTGCTTGAAGTAGTCTTCCACTTCCTCGACCACTTCGACCACACGCCACAGGCGCAGGTCGCCGGTCATCGGGTCCAGCTTGGCGCGAATATCGTTCTCGGCACCGTAACGGGCGCGGGCAGCCTTCTGGATCGCTTCTTCCATCGCCTCGATAACGATCGACTTGTCGATCATCTTTTCCGAGGCGACCGCGGTGGCGATCGCGAGCAATTCAGCCTTGTTGGCGGAAATCGGGGTGGCCATCAGTCGTCAGCCTTCTCTTCTTCGTTGAACTCTTCGATTTCGTCCGCACCGCTCATGTCCAGCGGCTGCGTTGCGGCAATAAGCTTGTCGGTGAGGACGAGCTTGGCCGAATGGATGTTTTCCAGCGGCACGGCAATGGTTCCGGCCTTCTTGTCCTCTATCGTGACAATATCGCCTTCGATGCCGACCAGTTCGCCGATCAGCCTGCGATGCCCGTCCACCTTTTCCACCAGCGCGATCTTTGCCTCGTGGCCTGCCCAGTTGGCATAGTCCTTCGGGCGGGTCAGCGGGCGGTCGATGCCGGGGCTGGATACTTCGAGCAGGTAAGCGCCCTCGATCAGCTCGCCCTCGGCTTCCTCAACCTCGTCGATCCTTGCGGAGATCGCGCGGGAGAGCGTGGCGCACTGGTCCATGATCATTTGCCCGGTGGCGGGATCTTCCGCCATGATCTGCAGCGTGCGTTCCTCGCCCGAACCCGTCAGCTTCACGCGCACGAGATCGAAGCCGAGGGCTTCGGCTTCGGCGGTGAACAGTTCAGTCAGGCGGGCAATATCTGCCATTACGCTCCAATAGGTCTTCTGATCGGCACGGTTCGTGACAAAGCAGTTTGGTGCCGGCCCCGGTTGGCGCCAGCCCCTTCAGTGTCACGACAATGTCGGGATAACGGTCGGATAGGCGCGTCGCCCACGATATGCAAGCCAATTCGCAGCCGCTGCTTCGCGCCCCTATCGGGGCAAGGAAAAGGGCAGGCGAAGCCCGTCCGGCCTCACCTGCCCTTCAATTCCCCAAGACTATCCGGAAGC
>CAYXTJ010000016.1:0-17296 GCA_964467715.1 uncultured Sphingomonadaceae bacterium | reverse complement strand
GGCGAAGCCCGTCCGGCCTCACCTGCCCTTCAATTCCCCAAGACTATCCGGAAGCCCGCACCCGCCGATCCCCGTTGGCGGTGCGGACTGATCCGGATCAGTTGCCGTTGGCAGCGTTCACCGCGCCATAGGCACTGGCGGTCTGGTCAAGGCGACCGACCGTTTCATCCGCCTGGTCGAGCGGGTTGATGTCATGCTCGTCGAGATAGGCGACAGCACCATCGACCATCTGGCCGACGAAACCGCTTTCCTCGGCACTGACCGTTGCAGACGGCGCGCTCTGGGCCGACCACGGGCTGTTGCCGGACTGGCTGGATCTGAAGGAGCGCGAACTGGCGCTCTACACCTCCCGCCGCGCGCCCGAAATCGAAGGCGGTGCATCCGAAGGCGCTGCCCGGATCGAGATTTAAGACCTCAAGGAACGCATCCGCAAGCTGGAAGCGATTGCCAGCGGGGTGGACCTCTAGGCGAAATGCACTAGATGCGCTGACATGCGCACTCTCGAAGACCTGCTTGAAGAATACGAATTCCTCGAAGGCGATGAACGCTATCGTCTGCTCATCGAGCTTGGCCGCGAACTGGAGGACATGCCCCAGCCGCTGAAAACCGATGCCACGCTGGTGCGCGGCTGTTCGGCGCAGGTCTGGGTCTATCCCACGGGCGAAGCAGACAAGCTGCACTTCCTGGCAGACAGCAATGCCGCGATCACCAAGGGCATCGTGGCGCTGGTGATCTCCGCCGTACAGGACAAGCCCGCCGCTGAGGTGGCCCAGATGGACGTGACCGCCGCCCTCGCCCCGTTCGACCTCAGGAACCAGCTCTCATCCAACCGCACGCAGGGGGTGCCCAACATGATCGCGCTGGTGAAGGAACACGCCGCGCGCATCGCGCAAGGCTGACATGATCGCGCGGCCGCTATGGATGGCGGCTGGGCTGCTGTTCGTGGCCTTGGGAGCGGTGGGCGCCTTCCTGCCGATCCTGCCGACAGTCCCTTTCCTGCTGCTCGCCTGCTTCTGCTTTGCCCGCGGCAATCCAGCGTGGGAGCAACGCCTGCTGGATCAACCCCGCTGGGGCCCGCCCTTGCTAGATTGGAAAAACCGCCGCGCGATATCCCGCAAGGCCAAAGTATCCGCACTGGTGGCCATGGGTGCAGGCGTGCTGATCACCGCGCTCACCGCAGGCTGGCCGTGGTGGCTGCTGGTGCTGGCGATCGTATCGATTACCGGCAGCTGGATCTGGACGAGAGCCGAATGATCAGAGATTGCGCCCGACGGCTTGCTGGCTGTCGCGCACCACAGCAATCCCCGCTTCGCGCTGGGCCTTCAGTTCCGCCTTCAGCTTGGCCGGATCGCGCGCGAAGACGAAGCCGAAGCTGACGCCACCTTCCTTGCCGATTATCGCATGATGCAGCTTGTGCGCCTGCACCAGCCGCTTAGCATAGCCGCGCTTGGGCACCCATTTGAAATAGCGCTGGTGAACGAGGCCGTCGTGGATCAGCGTGTAGATGATTCCGTAGATCAGGATGCCGATGCCGATGAAGGTGGCGGGCCACCATGCCGCATCGCCCAGCACCAGCGGGCTACCAAGAGCGAACATGGAAATGCTCATCACCGCGCCGACAACGCCGTAAAGGTCGTTCTTCTCTAGCACATTGTCATGCGGTTCGTGATGGTCGCGGTGCCATGCCCAGCCCCAGCCGTGCATGATGTATTTGTGGGAAGACCATGCAACCCACTCCATCCACACCACGGTGGCGATCACGATCATTATGGCGAGCAATGTGTCAGGCATGGGGATAGCCTATAATCCCGCACGACGCAGGACGCAAAGCAGTCAATCGCCCGTATAGGCCTTCTGCTTGCGCGGCAGGCCGAAATATTCCTCCACCGACTCGCGGTTGATGCGCGCGGGGCGCAGCGTTTTGCTGTCTATGCAGCACCACATGGACTGCACCTCTGCCAGAACCTCCTCGCCGCGCTTGATCACCGTCTTGTAGAAGGAGCGCGCGCCGGCGATCTTTTCCAGCACGGTATCAGCCACGACGTCGCTATCCTTCAGAAAGGCCGGGCGGCGATAGGTAATCTCGTGCTTCAGAGCCACCCACAGGTGTGCGGTCACCTGATCCGGCGGGGCAACCTTCTGCCAATGGGCGAGGACAACGTCCTGCACCCAGCCGAGGTAACGGGAATTGTTCACATGGCCCATGAAATCAATGTCTTAAGGGGCAATAGTAATCGGAATCGCATGGCGGTTAGCTGACATTGCTGTAAATTAGCAATTCCGCATGACAATTCCAAGTCCCGTGAAGCCGCATTTTGGCGGCAAAAAGAATTGCTGGCGGCCCGCGCATCTTGCCCCGCCCCGTGCCGGGGTCTAACGGGGGCGCATTATGTCTTCCGAACCGCGCACACTTTACGAAAAAATCTGGGATGCCCACGTCATCGAACAGCGTGATGACGGCACCTGCCTGATCTTCATCGATCGCCATCTGGTGCACGAAGTCACCAGCCCGCAAGCCTTCGAGGCGCTGCGCATGGCTGGCCGCAAGGTGCGCCGGCCTGAACTCACCCTCGCCGTGCCCGATCACAACCTGCCCACCACCGCGCGCGTGGATGCAGCAGGCAAGCGCGTGCCCATCGCCGATGAACAAAGCCGCGGCCAGCTGGAAGCGCTGGAACGCAACGCGCCCGAATTCGGCGTGCAGTATTTCGGCGCAACGGCTGCGCAGCAGGGCATCGTCCACGTTGTCGGCCCCGAACAGGGCTTCTCGCTGCCCGGCGCCACCATCGTCTGCGGCGACAGCCACACCGCCTGCCACGGCGGCATCGGCGCGCTCGCCTTCGGTATCGGCACCAGCGAGGTGGAGCATGTGCTCGCCACGCAGACGCTGCAATTGCGCAAGTCGAAGACCATGGAAGTGCGCGTGGAGGGCGATCTTGGCCCCGGTGTCACCTCCAAGGACCTGATCATGCACATCATCGGCACCATCGGCACCGCCGGTGGCACCGGCCACGTGATCGAATATCGCGGCAAGGTGTTCGAACAGATGAGCGTCGAAGGCCGCCTGACGGTCTGCAACATGAGCATCGAGGGCGGCGCGCGTGCCGGCCTGATCGCTCCCGACGAGACGACCTTCCGCTACATCAAGGGCCGCCCCTATGCGCCCAAGGGTGATGATTGGGACAAGGCCGTGGCCTACTGGAACACGCTGCACACCGATGATGGCGCGACGTTCGGCAAGTCCGTCACCATCAATGCCGCAGAGGTGGAGCCGACCGTCACATGGGGCACCAGCCCGGAAGACACGGTGGCCATCGGCGGCGTGGTGCCTGACCCGATGAGCTTTACCGACCCCAGCAAGCAACGCGCCGCGCAGGCAAGCCTCGATTACATGGGCCTTACGCCGGGCACCCGCATGGACGAAATCGAGGTGCAGAACATCTTCATCGGTTCGTGCACCAACAGCCGCATCGAGGATCTGCGCGCAGCTGCCGAAGTGCTGAAGGGCCGCACAATCCACCCCAACATCAAGTGGGGCATCATCGTGCCCGGTTCCGGCCTCGTGAAGATGCAGGCCGAAGCCGAGGGGCTGGACAAGATCTTTACCGATGCAGGCCTTGAATGGCGTGAGCCGGGCTGTTCGGCATGCCTCGGCATGAACCCGGACAAGGTGCCCGCTGGCGAACGCTCTGCCTCCACCAGCAACCGCAATTTCGAGGGCCGCCAGGGACCGGGCGCGCGCACCCACCTCGTCAGCCCTGCTATGGCTGCTGCGGCGGCGGTAACCGGCAAGCTTACCGATGTGCGCAAACTGACGAATGACGAGCCGGCGCTTGCCTAACGCCCTTGCAGGACCCAGATTGAGACCATGAGCGAAGACAAGAAAAAGCTGATCGCCGCCGGAGCCGCCATCGGTTCCGCTGCTGTCGCAGCCGCGCTGCTCTATGCCAGCAAGCGCAAGAAGAAGAACGAGCCCGAACAGCTCGGCCCCATCCCCTCTGGCGAAGCACCGGAGACCGATTGATGGAAAAGGTCACCACCGTGGAAGGCCGCGCCTATCCTTTCGGCATGAAGAATGTCGATACCGACATCATCATCCCGGCACACTTCCTGAAGACCGTGACTCGCGAAGGCCTTGGCGCCGGCGCATTCGAAGCGCTGCGCAAGAACCCGGACAACGTGTTCGACAATCCCGCCTATGCCGGATCGCCGATCATCGTGGCGGGTGACAATTTCGGTTGCGGTTCCAGCCGCGAACACGCCGCATGGGCCCTGCTCGACATGGGCGTGAAGGCGGTGATCGCGCCGAGTTTCTCGGATATCTTCTCCGGCAATGCCTTCAAGAACGGCATCGTCACCGTGGCCCTGCCGCAGGATGCGATCGACCGGCTGATGGAAGTGGCCGAAACCGATCCCATCACCATCGACCTTGAAGCGCAGACTGTGACCACGCCGTTCCAGGACCGCTGGACCTTCGAGATCGACCCGTTCCGCAAACACTGCTTGACAGAAGGCCTCGACGAAGTGGGCCTGACCTTGCAGAGCGATGAAGCCATTCGCGCTTATGAAGAGCGGCAGAAGTCCGATCAGCCCTGGCTTGCCAGCGGAACGGGCCTTGCCGCCTGACGCGACCCCGCATATTCTCAGATTGCCCCTATGTAAGGACACGCCATGACCGATTTCAACGACCGCGAACGCGCCGAGGAAGCCAAATTCGCGATGGACGAGCAGACCGCATTCAAGATCGCTGCCCGTCGCAACCGCCTGCTGGGCGAATGGGCTGCAGGTGAAATGAGCCTGACGCCCGAAGAGACCGAAGCCTACAAGAAGGCCGTGGTGCAGGCCGATTTCGAGGAAGCCGGCGACGAAGACGTGATCCGCAAGGTGCTGGGTGACCTTACCTCCGCCGGTTGCGACATTGACGAGTCCACCGTGCGCGCCAAGCTGGAAGAAATGGCCATCGAGGCCCGGCGCCAGTTCATGAGCGAATCCTGAGCGCGACAAGCGCCGGAAGGTAAACCCCCATGCCAATGCCCGCTGAAACCATCGAGGCCATGATCAAGGCCGCGATCCCCGATGCCGTTGTCGAGATCGAGGCACTGGTGGACGATGGCGATCACTATCGCGCCACCGTCACCTCTGCCGCCTTCGCCGGCAAGCCCCGCGTGATGCAGCACAAGATGGTGTATGACGCGCTGGGCGGGCGCATGGGCGGCGAACTTCACGCCTTGCAACTCAGCACGGCCGTTCCCAACTAAGGACCGGATCAAAACAAACCGACTGGTGGGACCATGTCTGACGTAAATGAACGCATTTCCAAGATCGTGAACGACAACGACGTCGTGCTTTTCATGAAGGGCACGCCGCTGTTCCCGCAATGCGGCTTCTCCAGCCGCGCCGTCGCCATCCTGGACCATTGCAATGTCGCCTTCGAAGCGGTGGACGTGCTGCAGGACATGGACGTGCGAAGCGGCATCAAGGCCTATTCCGACTGGCCGACCATTCCCCAGCTTTACGTGAAGGGCGAGTTCCTCGGCGGCAGCGACATCATGATGGAGATGTACGAAGCTGGCGAACTGCAGGCCCTCCTGGACGAAAAGCAGGTCGCGAAGAGCAGCTGATTTAGCCTCAAGCTCATGTGCAATCTCTACCGCATGAGCAAGAGCGCCAACGAGGTGGCGGATTTCTTCGCTGCCATCGCGCAGGACATGCGCGTTTCGCCCGGCAATGCGCCTACGGAAATCTATCCCGGCTATCCCGGCATGGTGCTGGCCGATGGCGCGTTGCAGAGCATGGCATGGGGTTTTCCCCTCCCCCGCAAAGGCGCGAAGGGCCAGCCGCTGAAGCCCAAGCCGGTGAACAACGCCCGGTCAGACAAGCTCGGCAGCCCGTTCTGGTCTGCCAGCTTCCGTGACCGGCGCTGCCTCATCCCCGTCACCCGCTTTGCCGAAGCCGAAGGGCTGTCCGGCGGCAAGACCCGCACGTGGTTCTCGCTGCCGGACAGCCCGCTGATGCCGGTCGGCGGTTTCTGGCGTGATACGGAAGAATGGGGAGCGGCCTATACAATGGTGATGACCGATGCGAACCGCGAGGTCTCCAGCCTGCATGACCGGATGCCGGTGATCCTTGCACCGCAAGACTGGCAGACGTGGCTGGGCGATGACCCGCAAGCCGCGTTCGAACTGTGCACGCCTTACGCAGGCGAAATGCACGTCGACCGCACGGACGACCCATGGGTGGCGCGGCGCTGAGTTTCCGGTGATTTCTGGGAGACTGGTCTTCGGGGAGGCGGAGCCGGGAGACTTTGGGGATCCAGGGGTCGGCTCCGCCTCGTTCGAAGACCTCTAGGGTACGCCAATAACATTGCATGTGCCGTGCCAGTTTTGGTGTTTCGAGGATTTCCGCGGCACACGATGGTTGGCGAAATCTTAACACCGGTGGCGCGTGTAAAAAAAGCTGATGCTTTTGGATTTTCTTGGGCCCCTCAAGCGCCGGGCGCGGGGCATCCGCCCCGCTTGGCTTCCGCCCTACCGGGCGGCGTGCGATCGCGTGCTGGTGTCGCGTCCCGCGCCACGACCATTCCAAGCCTTCTGATTTGCTCTGGAAAACGGTCACGATAGTGACCGCAAGGCCGACCGGCCGACCGCAGCGGGGGCAGCTTGCTGCCCGCAAAGCGAGGACGAAGGCGCGGATGCGCCTTCGCAAGGAATACTTGGCGCGCCCAGCAGGAGTCGAACCTGCGGCCTCAGGATTAGAAGTCCCGTGCTCTATCCAGCTGAGCTATGGGCGCGTGCGCCGCTCCATAGCGGGCTTTGCGGCAAGCGCAAATCGCGATACGCTCCCGATCCATGAGCAATCCCCCGCCGCCGGTCGAAACCGGGCACACCGCGCATACGCGTTTCCGCTACTTCGATTTCGTAATGGCGGCGTTTGTGACCGTCCTGCTCCTGTCCAACGTCATCGGCGCGGCGAAGGTTTCCTTCGTCACCCTGCCCGGCATCGGCATGTGGGAATTTGGCGCGGGCATCCTGTTTTTCCCAATCTCCTACGTCCTCGGTGACGTGCTGACCGAGGTTTACGGATACCAGCGCGCGCGCCGCTGCATCTGGGCGGGGTTTGTCGCGCTGATCTTCATGGCGGTGATGGCGATGGTGGTGGTCGCGCTGCCGCCTGCGGCCGGGTGGACCGGACAGGAAGCCTATGAGCAGGTTTTCGGACAGGTGCCGCGCATCGTCTTCGCCTCGATCATCGCCTTCTGGGCGGGTGAGTTCGCCAATTCCTACGTCATGGCGCGGATGAAGATCTGGACGAAGGGCAAGGCGCTGTGGAGCCGCACCATCGGCTCCACCGTGGTGGGCCAGGGCGTGGACAGCGCGCTGTTTTACCCGATCGCCTTCCTCGGCGCTGCGGGATGGAGCGTGGAACTGGTTATGACGGTGGCGGTTACGCAATGGGTGCTGAAAACCGCGTGGGAAGCCCTTCTCACACCGGTGACGTACCAGGTGGTGGGCTTCCTCAAGAAACGCGAAGGTGTCGAGATTTTTGACACTGACACCGATTTCTCGCCCTTTGCCAAGGCGAAGTGAGTTCTGGGGTGAATACCCGGCTGGTGCGGATCAATCCGCCACCAGCCAGATGCCCAGGTAAATCAGGATGAAGCTGCCGAAGCCTGCAATCGCGCCAATGGCGAAGATCAGGCGAACGAGCAGCGGATCCATCCCGAAGTATCGGGCGATACCCGAACAGACACCGCCGATCTTGGCGTTGTGCCGGTCCAGCCCGAATGTCTTTGGCGTGCCGCCAGTCGGTTTGCGGTCGAGCTGGCTTATGCCAGCACCGTGCTGACCGACTGCATGGCGGGAGTGGCACAATAGCTTGCCAGGATGGCCACGGTGATGGCGAGAGAAGCAACGCCAGCCATGGCGCGGTGAAGGATGCTGGTTTCAGTAGACATATAAAATTCCCCGTTTTGAGTGTTGCCGGGCATCGTGTTTGCCCGGTGCCCAATACAATGCAGGGGGTGTGCCAAACTGGAAAAATGGCGGAATTCTGACATTCTTGTTCAGAAAGCAGAAAGGTTACATGCGAAACCGCACCGCATGTTGGGATTTTTCGCCAACATTTGGAATCGCGCTTTTTCGTGGAATCCGGATGCGCCCTCGCCTACTTCCGTAGGCATCCCATGTCGCTTGATCGCATCACCCTTTCCACATTCCGCAACCACGCCGAAACCCGGCTGGATGGCACCGCGCAGTTCAACCTGCTGGTGGGGGAGAACGGTGCGGGCAAGACCAATATCCTCGAGGCGATCTCGCTCTTCGCGCCGGGCCGCGGTCTGCGCCGCGCGGCTTTGCCGGACATGGCAAGCAAGGACGGCAACGGCGGCTTTGGTGTGAACGCCATGCTTGACCCCGGCGATGGCGGAGAACCGATCACGCTGGGCACCGGCACGCGGGCAGACCGGCCCGGGCGCCGCCTGGTCCATGTGAACCGCGCTGAAGCTACCGCCATCGGGCTTGGCGAATGGCTCGCCATGGGCTGGCTGACACCGGCGATGGATGGACTGTTTACCGACAGCAAGACCACCCGCCGCCGCTACATGGACAGGCTGGCCGTGGCGATTAACCCCGCCCATGCCCGCCATGCCAGCCGCTACGAAGGCGCGCTGCGCGAACGCAACCGCCTGCTGTCTGACGAACGCGAGCCCGATCCCGCATGGCTCGATTCCATCGAGGACCAGCTGGCTGATGCGGGCACCACGCTCACCGAAGGACGGCAGGTGCTGGTGGAAATGCTCTCCGCCAAGCTCTCGCGCGAGCCGGAGGAGCCCTTCGCCCGCCCGATCCTCACCTATGTGCCCGGCGGCCCCGTCACCTATCACGGCATGCTGGCAGAGCTGAAACGCCAGCGCCCGCGCGACCGTGCCGCGCGCCGCACGCTGACCGGCCCTCACCGGGACGAGCTGGAAGTGGTGATGACAGGCAAGGATGCGCCCGCCGCGCAATGCTCCACCGGTGAACAGAAGGCGATGCTGATCGCGATGACGCTGGCCCATGCCGAACTCGCCGCAGGCGGCAGGCCCGGCGTACTGCTGCTTGACGAGGTCGCCGCGCACCTTGACCCGGTGCGCCGCGCCGCGTTGTTCGACCGGCTCGCAGCCAGCCGCACGCAGGTGTGGCTGACCGGCACCGAGCTTGCGCCTTTCGAGGATATCGCCGCCAGCGCTGCCACCTGGCGCGTGACCGATGGCGGGGTGGAGCGGGTTTAGCTCTCTTCCACCTCCGGCAGCGCGTCCACAACCGCGTCCATCGTCCCGGCAACGATCACGTCGATCCCTTCGGGCGTGGGATGGAGGTTGTCCTCCAGGAACAGCTCGGGCCGCTGGTAGATCCCTTCAAGGAAGAACGGCACGAGCGGCACGCCGTATTCAGCGGCCAGATCGGCGTAGACGCGGTCAAAATCGGCCTGGAATTCGAGGCCAAGGTTGGGCGGTGCGCGCATCCCCATCAGCAACACGTGGATATCTCGTCCGGTAATCTCGTCGAGGATGGCCGAGAGGTTCTCGCGTGTTTCGGACGGGGGAAGCGAACGCAGCATGTCATTCGCGCCCAGTTCCACGATCACCAGTTCGGGCTTCACATCGAGGTTGTCGAGCACGAAGGCGATCCGTTGCAGGCCGGCGGCGGTGGTATCGCCCGAAACGCCGGCGTCGATCACCCGCGCGTTCATGCCGCTGGCGCGCAGCGCGACTTGCAGCCGCTCCGGATAACCCTCGTCTTCCTCCAGCCGGTAACCGGCAAACAGGCTGTCACCGAAGGCGAGTATGTGGCGTTCAGGGCCGATGACAGGCATTTCCTGCTCGATCGGCGGCGGCTCGCTGGCGGCAGCCTGTTCGGCAGGCGCTTCCGCCCCGCAGGCAGCCAGCCCGCCAGCCAGCACTACAGCCAAAAATCCACGATGAAGGCCACGATACATTTGATTACCACCCGCATACTTTAAAACATGCCATAGCTATGCCATCTCCGGAAAGTGACAAGCCCCATCGACAATTCGCTCGCCATTGAAGCCCGTGACCTGCGCCTGACGCTGGGTGAAGGTGCTGCCACCGTGGAAATCCTGCGCGGGATCGACCTTGCCGTTCCCAATGGCGAGACGCTGGCGCTGCTCGGCCCTTCGGGTTCGGGCAAGAGTTCGCTGATGAGCGTGCTGACCGGGCTGGAGCGCGCCACATCGGGCACGCTTAACGTGGCAGGCGCGGATTTCGCGTCGATGGACGAGGACGGGCTGGCGCTGGCCCGCCGCGGCCGCATCGGCATCGTGCTGCAGGCCTTCCACCTGCTGCCCACCATGACCGCGCAGGAAAACGTCGCCACCCCGCTGGAACTGGCGGGCGAGGACAATGCGTGGGAACGCGCAACGGCGGAACTGGAAGCGGTCGGCCTGGGCCATCGCCTGACGCATTACCCCGCACAGCTTTCCGGCGGTGAGCAGCAGCGCGTGGCCATCGCCCGCGCCATCGCCCCACGCCCGCCGCTGATCTTCGCTGACGAGCCGACCGGCAACCTCGATGCCTCCACCGGCACCTCCATCGTCGATGTGCTGTTCGAACGGCGCAAGGAAACCGGCGCCACGCTGGTGATCATCACCCATGACAAGGCACTAGCCGACATGTGCGACCGGGTGGTGACGCTAGGCGACGGCGTAATCGCGAGCGATACGAGCCGCAAGTGAACACGCTTGGCTGGAAAGCGGCTTGGACCATCGCCCGGCGCGATTTGCACCGCCAGTTCAGGGGCTTGCGCCTGCTGCTGGTGTGCCTGTTCCTCGGCGTCGGCGCGCTGGCCGCCATTGGCTCGCTGACGTCCGCCATTCGCGGTGAGCTGGACGCGCAGGGGCAGGTGATCCTTGGCGGCGATTTCGAGGTCGAGGTCTACCAGCGCCCGCTTTCGGAAGAGGAGAATGCCTTCCTCTCGGAATATGGCGAGTTGTCACAAGGCCTGCGGATGCAGGCGATGGCGAGCACGGACGACAATACCGCGCCTGTCGAACTGAAAGCCGTTGAAGACAACTGGCCCTTGTACGGCGCGCTGTCGCTGACGGACGGGCGCACGGCAGGCGCTCCGCCAGCAGGGCAGGCATGGATCGCGCAAGGCGTGGCGGACCGGCTGGCGCTGGAAGCGGGTGACACATTCGCTCTGGGAACCACGGAGCTGGAAGTGGCCGGTATCATCCTTGAGGAGCCTGACAGGCTGAGCGAGGGCTTTTCGCTGGGCCAGACGGTAATTGTGCCGCTCGACGTGCCGGGCGAAGCAGGCCTGACCCTGCCCGGCGCGATGTACGAAACCAAGACCCGGCTGCGCTTTGCCGGGAATACAGACCCCGAAGAGCTGGAAGAGCTGGTGGAGGAAACCTTCCCCGAAGCCGGGCTCGACATCCGCACCCGCAACCGCGCATCTCCGGGGGCGGAACGCTTCGTTTCGCGCATGGGCGAATTCCTGACGCTGGTCGGCCTCGCTGCGCTGGTGATCGCCGGGATCGGCATCGGGGGCGGCGTTGCCTCCTATCTCGAAGCCCGCCGCGCCAGCATCGCCACAATGAAGATCCTCGGTGCGACCAGCCGCGACATTGCCCGCATCTATGCGCTGCAGATCGGCGCGGCGGCGATTCTGGGATCGCTGGCGGGCCTTGTCGCGGGCGTACTGGTCACGCCGCTGCTGGCTGGCGCGCTGGGATCGCTGCTGCCGGTGGACAACTCGCTGGTGATCGACCCTGCCGCTCTCGCCCGTGCTGCTGCATTCGGCCTGCTGGTAGCGCTGGTGTTTGCCGCACCGCCGATCCTTCGTGCGCGCGCCTTTCCCGCGATGGCGCTGATGCGCTCGCGCGTTTCTCCGCTGGCGCAAGGCTGGAAAGTGGCTGCGCTGCCTGTCGGGCTGGGCCTTGCGGGCATTGCTGTGCTGGCACTCGCCGGATCGCCGACACCCGGGCTTTCCGCTGCCTTCATGGGCGGCGCAGTGATGCTGCTGGGCCTGCTGACGGCGCTGGGCCGCGCGATCGGCTGGGCCGCGAAGAAATGGCCGCGCCCGTCCAACCCCATCATCCGCGCGGCGCTTGCCAACCTGCACCGTCCCGGCTCTGCCACCGGATCGCTGGTCACGGCGCTGGGTTTCGGCCTTGCTGCCTTCGTGCTGCTGGCTGGCGTGCAGACCAGCCTCAACGGTAATATCGAGCGCTCCGTGCCTGCTATTGCCCCCGAATACTTCGTGCTCGACTTGCCGAAGCACCGCGTGGGCGAATTCACCGGAATGGTGGAACAGGCGGTGCCCGGCGCGCAGATCAACGCCACCCCCACCCTGCGCGGGCAGGTGATCGCCTACGGTCCTGAAGACAACCCCACAATCGTATCCGATCTGGAGGAGCTGCCCGAGGGCGCATGGGGCCTGCGCGGCGAGCGCGGGCTCACCTATTCTAGCGGGTTGCCGCAAGGCAATGTGCTCACCCAGGGCGAATGGTGGCCACAACTCTATGATGGCGAGCCGCTGGTTTCGGTGGACGAGGAACTGGCCGAAGCTGCCGGGCTGGAACTGGGCGATATCATCACCGTCAGCGTGCTGGGGGTGGAACGGACCGCGCGTATTTCCAGCTTCCGCCGCCTCAACTGGGAGAGCATGGGCTTCAACTATGTCTTCGTGTTCAGCCCCAATGCGCTGGCCGATGCACCGCACAACGTGGCGGCAACCGTCGCCTTCCCCGAAGGTGCTATGCCGGGCACCTTGCTACGCGACCTTGTGCGCGCCTTCCCATCAAGCTCGGTAATCGAGGTGGGGCCGATCCTGTCCGAAGCGCGCACTATCCTTGACCAGGTGGCGCTGGCGATCCTTGCGGCGGCATCCGTTGCCGTGCTGGCAGGCATTGCGGTGCTACTGGGCGCGATTGCCGCCGCACGGGCCGCGCGCATCTATGACACGGTGATCCTGCGCGTGCTGGGCGCCAGCCGCGGCCAGCTGCTGGGGCTGCAATTTGCCGAGTTTGGCCTGCTTGCCTTCATCCTTGCCGGCGTGTCGCTGGCGCTGGGCATCGGCCTGTCATGGCTGGTGATAACGCAGGTGTTCGAATTCGACTGGCTGCCTGACTGGCCGCGCATCCTTGCCGTGCTGGGCGCAGGGCTGGTGCTGGTGCTAGTCTTCGCCTTTGCCGCCAGCCTGCCGGTTCTGCGCGCCAAGCCAGCGCGCACGCTGCGCTCGCTCTAGCGCCTAACTGAAGACGTTAGCCTGCGCCGGGTCCTTCGGATCCGGGCCATAGCGGTTTGGCCCCGGGGTCCCGGGCAGGAACATCATAACGAAGACGAACAGGAACACGGGCAGCGCCAGCACATTCACCAAGGGAACGAAGCTGGCAATCAGCGCGCCGCCATACCACCAGCCGGACATGTCGCGATCGTGCAGGCGACGCACGGTCACGGCCATGCTGGGGATGAACACGAACAAGCCCCAAAGCATCACCAGCGCAAGGCCCACCCAGAACAGCGGCCCGAACATGGCCAGCACTTCCTCTGCGCTCTGCGGGTCTTGCGCCACGGGCACATCCACCGTCGTTTGCATCGCGCTCATTTCATCCCACGGGAAACCGGCCATGAAGATCATGACAAAAACGAGGTTGGTGAGCATCAGGAACAGCTGGAACATCCAGAATTCCATCCGCCGCGACCGGCCGCTGAAATCCGCGTAACGGCGCAGCGGCATCAACATAAATTCCATGGGAATTCCCCCTTCCCCGGTGAGCTTGTGGGTTCAGGCTACACGGCAAAGCCTTAACCGCAAAAGAAAAAGGGGGCCGCGAAGCCCCCTTCTCCCTGCTCTTGATGGGTCGCGCCCGATCAGAACCTGAAGCGGGCCGTCGCGCCCCAGGTGCGCGGCTGGTTGGGATAGCCCGAAATAGATCCCGGCTGGGCCGGGCTGTCGAACAGCGACAGCAGGTAACGGTCGTTGAGCAGGTTGCGGCCCCAGACGGAGAATTCCGCACCGCTATCCTCGAACACATAGGTGATCGATGCCGAAAGCTCGTCCACCTGGCGGGTGAAGGGCGCGGCAGCGGCAATCGCCTGTGCCTGCCCGCCATCGGGCAGCGTCGGATCCAGGAAGCCCGGCAGGCCATCCACGATCTGCGTGTTGGATTCGAACGCATAGGTCGAACGCAGCAGCACCGTGTCGCCATTGCCCAGCGGCTGTTCCCACTGGCCGCCGACCACCACCGTCCATTCCGGAATACCGGCAGGCGTGGTGCCCGAGATATTGCCGAAAGGCGAAAGCGGGAAGCTGACGTAGCTGGGATCAAGCCAGGTTACTGCAAAGTTCAGCGTCAGCGGATCGACCGGGTTGGCCATGCCTTCCAATTCCACACCGTAGGTGCGTTGCTTGCCCGCATTGGCGAGGAAGAAGCCGGTGCCGGTGAAGACGTTGGACTGGAACCCGTCGATATCCTGGCGGAAGGCCGTGAGGTTCGCCGAATAGTCACCCCAATTGCCCTTCAGGCCGATTTCGATGACTTCGGATTCCTCCGGTCCGGCAAAGCGGCTGCCGAAGGTCTGGTTGTTGAACAGCAGCCCGGCATTGGCCAGCGCGGCTGCATCACCCGGTGCCGGACGGCTGTCACGCGAAAGCGCGAAGGAGCTGGCCTTGAAGCCCGTTGCATAGCTTGCATAGACATTCAGGTCGGGATTGATGTCGTAGGCAAGGCGCACGGTGTAGGAGAAGTCGTTGTCCGAGGTCTTGCCGCTTTCCACCGAGTTCGGGATGTTCACGAAACGCGGGAAGTTCTGTAGCGCCTGCGCGATCAGCAGCGAGTTGACGTTGGGATTGGTGTCATTGGCATCGGCGAAGGCCTGGACCTGCGCCTGTGCGCCAGCAGCGATCAGCGGATAGGCCGCTGCGCCCTGTGCGCCGTAGATGCTGGTACCGTCGATCACCGCAGCTAGTTCTGCCGGAGTAGCGGCAGGGCCGGCGCAAACGCCCGGCAGCTGCAGACACACGCCAACCGCAATCGCGCCCGGCGTACCCTGCGCCACGATGGCGCGGTTGCCCAACACCACCAGATCGAGGTTGGAGAACATGCCGGTGGACTGGTAGTTCGTCGTCCCGGTCTTGTCGTCCATCGTGTAGTTGCCGCCAAGCGTCAGCGTCAGCCCGTCGGTGATCTCGAAATCGACTTGCGCGAACAGCGACAGAGCTTGGTTATCCAGCGTGAAGAACCCGCTTTCCACCGGGCCCGGCGTGAAGAAGGTGCCGATATACTGGGTGGGATCGCCGTTCAGCGCACCAAGCGTGCCTTCGGCCTGGGTCAGGGACTGGCCCAGCAGCGAATTGGTCAGCACGTTGGCGAAGGGACGGAAGTCCTGACCATAGTTGACCTGCTGATCCTCGCGCACGGATTCGTCGAAGAAGAACAGACCCGCCAGTGCAGAAATCCGGTCAAAATCGGCACTGACACGGAATTCCTGCGTGAAGGTTTCCAGCTTCTGCTGGTTGAAACGCTGCAGCAGGTCACCAGAGGTGAAATCCACGTCCTGCCCGAAATCGCCCTTTGTTTCGCGATAGGCAGTGATCGAGGTCAGCGTCACCGCATCGCTCATGTCGTAATCAAGCTGTGCGGAAACGCCGTAGTTTTCTACGTCGTTGGTAGACGGGAAATTGTTGTAGACGACATTGTCGAAGGCTGCCGATGGCATATTCACCTCGCCGCCAACAGCCTGGATCGCCTGGGTAAAGCTGGATGGCTGGAGGTTCACCACGCCGCAGCAATTCTCGTCAATCGAATCATAGTCCGCGATGATCCGGGCCGAGAAGTTGTCACCATTGTCGAACAGCATCTGGCCGCGAACGAACCAACGGTCCCGCTGGTTGGTGGTCGAGCTGGAAGCCGGATCTTCGTTATAGCCTTCACGGCCCGAATAACCGGCAGCGATGCTCGCCGCGATATTCTCGGACAGCGGCCCGCTCAGGTAACCGCGCAGCACGATCGCATCATAATTGCCGTATGAGACTTCAGCGGTGGCTTCAGGCGTGAAGGAAGGCTCGCTGGTCACGATCGAGATGATACCGGCCGATGCGTTCTTGCCGAACAGGGTGGACTGGGGCCCGCGCAGCACTTCGATGCGGCTGACGTTGGGCAGGTCACTGATCTGCGAAGCGGAACGGCTGCGGTAAACGCCGTCGATGAATACGCCAACCGAGGGCTCTATGCCGGCATTGTTGGCGCCGTTACCGAAACCGCGGATGATGAAATTGGTGTTGGCCGAGCTTTGCAGCTGCGTGACGCGGAGCGACGGGACCACGGTCTGCAGGTCCTTCAGATCGCGAATTTCCTCGCGCTGGATGGTTTCCCCGGTGGTCACGCTGACCGCGACGGGAACTTCCTGCAGCGTGGCTTCTCGCTTTGTGGCGGTGATGATGATGGCGTTGCCGCTGGCAATGTCATCTTCGACGCTGGATGCATCGTCTGCCTGCGCCTGCACGGCAACGGGCATGGCAAATGCTGCAGCTGCGACCCCGCAAAGGAAGGTGCGGGTAAGACCGCACAGGCCGGAATTACGGAATGTCATGTAGTTCTCCATCTCTCCCACGAGATCCGATCGAGCCGATTTTTCGGCAATTCTTCACGGATCCGAACGGTTAACTAGGCCGAACCCCCCAGTTGACGCAATGGTAAAGCAACCAGTGACACAGATTTCCGTTGCATTTGAAACTGCACCTGTATCCCAAGTGCCACATTATGGCTTCCAAACCACCCATTTCGCGGCGCTTCTCCCTTGGTGATTTGCCTGGATCACATCCGCCTTGCGATGGTCCCTCCCCTCCGCTAGATGGGCGACCGATTTCGCAGTTGCGAAAATTCGCGCTGCAACCGCACAATATCCAAGGCTATCGAAACTATGTCCGCGCCCCTTCGTAACGTGGCGATCATCGCGCACGTTGACCACGGTAAGACCACGCTGGTCGACCAGCTTTTCCGCCAGTCCGGCACCTTCCGCGAAAACCAGCGCATCGAAGAACGCGCCATGGACAGCGGCGACCTGGAAAAGGAACGCGGCATCACCATTCTCGCCAAGTGCACTTCGGTGGAATGGAACGGCACGCGCATCAACATCGTCGATACCCCCGGCCACGCTGACTTCGGCGCGGAAGTGGAACGTATCCTGTCGATGGTCGATGGCGTGATCCTGCTGGTGGACAGCGCGGAAGGCGCGATGCCGCAGACCAAGTTCGTGACCGGCAAGGCCCTGTCGCTGGGCCTCAAGCCCATC
>CAYXTJ010000015.1:21366-29354 GCA_964467715.1 uncultured Sphingomonadaceae bacterium | reverse complement strand
CGCTGGCTGACGCCAACCTGCCCGCGCACCGGCTGGAAGTGGAAGTGACCGAAAGCGTGTCTCTGCGCGATGGCCGCACCGCGCGCCGGTCACTGGAAGAAGTACTGGCGCTGGGCTGTTCGGTGGCGCTCGATGATTTCGGAACGGGCTATTCCTCGCTCGGCTAACTGCGCACACTGCGTTTCTCCACGATCAAGGTGGATCGCAGCTTCGTGCAGGGCGCGTCAGAGGATAATCCGGAAAGCCTTGCGATCATCGATGCCGTGGTGGCGATGGCGCAGAGCCTGGAGATGTCGACCACAGCCGAAGGCGCGGAAGATGCCGATCAGGCCGACATGGTCCGCCGTCTGGGATGCACCAAGATCCAGGGCTATTACTTCGGCCGCCCGATGCCAGCCAAGGAAGCGCTGAGCCTGGTTATGCTCCGCCGCAACATCGCTGCTGCGTGATTGGTTTGCGAACCGCCCCAGCGGGGCGGCTCGCAAACCAATCACGCAACGCTGAGGCTTTCAAACACGCTTTCAAACAGCGCCACGCCGTCGGTGCCGCCGTGGGCTGCATCCACTGCGCGTTCGGGGTGGGGCATCATGCCCAGAACGTTGCCGCCTGCATTCAGGATGCCGGCGATATCGCGCTGCGAGCCGTTGCAGTTCTCGGCATAGCGGAAGGCTACGCGGCCATCGCCTTCGAGGCGGTCCAGCGTCTCGCTGTCGGCAAAGTAATTGCCGTCGTGGTGCGCCACGGGAATGTCGATCACCTGGCCCGCGTCATGGCGGCTGGTGAACATCGAGGTGGCGTTCTCCACCTTCAGCTTTACCGTCCGGCAGATGAAGGTCTGGCCGGCATTGCGCATCAGCGCACCGGGCAAAAGACCGCTTTCGGCTAGCACCTGAAAGCCGTTGCACACGCCCAGCAGCGGCACGCCCTTTCCTGCGGCATCGATGATTGCGCGCATGATCGGGCTGTTCGCCGCCATCGCCCCGCAGCGCAGGTAATCGCCATAGGAAAAGCCGCCCGGCAGGGCGATGAAATCGAGGCTCTCCGGCAGGCTGGCATCGCCATGCCACACGCGCAGCGGGGCCTTGCCCGATATCCGCTCGATCGCCACTGCCATGTCGCGGTCGCAGTTCGAGCCGGGAAAGGTGATGACGGCGGCGCGCATCAGGCGTTTTCCAGCTTCTCGATGGAATAGTTCTCGATCACCATGTTGGCGAGCAGCTTGCGGCACATCTCGTCCAGCGCTTCGTCCGTGGTGCCATCTGCCACGTCCAGTTCGACCAGACGACCGATGCGGACATCCTCGACACCGGAAAAGCCAAGGCCTTCCAGCGCGTGGTGTACGGCGCGGCCCTGCGGGTCGAGCACGCCGGGCTTGAGGCTGACATGGATGCGGACTTTCATGGCGCTGGCCCTTCCTGGAATATGCGGAGTCGTTCCTGCGCTGAGCCTATGGCGATTGCGCCGGAGCAGGGCAAGGGGGCGAGGGCGCCGCTCCCCGGTTTCACGGCCTATTTTTGCAATGTCAGGCTGCTGACAGCCTGCCATGCAAGACGGAGGGTGAAGGGGTCCGCTCCAATTCGTGACTTGTTGTTGCGAATGGTTCTCACTAAGCACGAGGCATTACCGATTCGAGGACTTGCATGAACCAGGCCACCACTTCCGCAGACGCTGCCCCGGCAGCAGCCAAGCCGCAGCCCTATCTTTCACCCGCCGCAAAGCGACGGCAGACATGGCTCTGGGTCCACCGCTGGCTGGGCATTATCCTGCTCGTTCCGATGGCGGTGCTGGGTGTTACGGGTTCCGCTCAGGTCTGGCCGGAAGAAACCGAAGCGCTTCTCAACCCCCAGCGCGAAGTGGCCGCGACGACTGATCCTTCGACCATCGGCGAGGCGCATGTCGCCAATGCGCGAGAGGCGCTGGCAGAATATGGTCCCATCGTCAGCATCGAGCTGGGCGGCGAAGGCGAGCCGATCATCGCTTCCAGCGCGGGCTATGCCGATCCGCCCTTCGGTATCGGCGCGCCCGGCGGCGTATCTCGGCAGGCTTGGGTCGATCCTGACAGCGCCGCAGTGATCGACAGTGCCGACAGCGCCGGCGGTTTCATGTGGTACATGCACTTCATCCACGGGCTGTTCCTGATCCCCGGCATCGGCCGCCAGATCGTGGGCATCATGGGCCTGTTCCTGACCATTTCCGCGGCCACCGGCATCTATGTGTTCTGGCCCGGTTTCAAGCGCATGTTCGCTGCGCTGAAGTGGCAGAAGCGCGACGGGAAGATGCTCAACATCCACCGCCAGTCCGGCTTCCTGCTGTCGATCATCCTGATCGTGGAGGCGATTTCGGGTGCGTGGATTTCCTTCCCGGGCTTCTTCGCCATGCTGGTGGAGCCCGGCGTGGAACAGCCCGAACGCCCGCGCCGTGGTGGCGGGCCGGAAGGCACCGTGCTGGAAGCAGAGGATGGCGCGTGGATCGTTGCCCTCGGCTCTGCCACCGCAGCCTATGACGGCACGCCGACCCGCATTTCCGCCCCGACTGCCGAAAGCGGTGCATGGACGGTCAACCTTGCCGGTGACGGCATGGACGCAACCGCCACCGTTCCGCTGGATGGCGGCGCGGTGAGCGTGGAGGAAAGCCCGGCACGAACCGGCCCGCCGCCGCCTGCCACCCGCGCGCAAGCCATATCATCATGGATGCGCGGCGTGCACTATGCCACCATCGGCGGGATCATCTGGGAACTGCTGGTCTTCATCAGCGGCATCGTGATGACCTTCTTCGCCGTCAGCGGCATCTACATCTGGGGCAAGCGCGAGCTGTTCGGCAAGAAGCGCCGCAAAGCCTGATTTCAAGCCTGATCAGTCACCTGCTGCCGCGTCGGGAGTGTTTCCTTCCGGGCGCGGCAGCACGGTGATTTCCAGCCGTTCAGCCGGATCGAGATAGCGCAGCGCCATCTGGTGCACCTGCTCCCGCGTAACCGATGCCAGCAGATCCGTCCCCACCGCATAGCGTTCCAGTCTGTCCGGCTGGGTCTGCGCGCGGTCGACAAGGCCCATCCACCCGGCGTTGGTCTTCAGCATGTTGGCGAACAGTTCCAGCTGCGGGGCGCGGGCGCGTTGCAGTGTGTCCTCGTCCACCGGTGCATCGCGCAGCTGGGAGATTACCGCCAGCATCGCCTCGCGCGTAGCGGGCAAATCTTGCGGCGTGATCGACGCAGTGATGGTGAAGGTGCCCCAGTCCGGCCAGACGCGTGATTGCTCTGCCGAAGCCGAAGGCGAATAGGTCTGCCCCAGCTCCTCGCGCAGGCGATCCAGCAGCAGCGAGCGCGCCACGCCTTGCAGCATCTCCAGCTGGAGGGTCTCGCTGAAGTCCTCCCCGTCGCGGGTGGGCCAGATCATCCGCAGCACGGCCTGGTTGGCCTCGCCATCGTGATAGAGCACGCGCGGCGAGCGGTCTTCGGTAAAGCTGCGGGTGCGGTTGTCTTCCCATGCGCCGAATTCGGTTTCGCGGGCAGGCAGGGCACCCAAGGTGGCAGCCACCATCGCAATGGCCTGTTCCTCGTCGAAATCGCCGACCATCGCCAGTTCCATCGCGCCGTTCTGCAAGCGATCCGAAATCGCATCGCGCAGCTTGGCGAAGGTCAGGTCGAGATAGGCGTCCTCGGATTGCAGCGAGAAGCGCGGGTCCCCGTCAGAAATGATCGCGCCTTGCTCATTGCTCAGCGTCGCGCCGGGCGTGGCGGTGAGGCGGGCAAAGAAATTGCTGACCGAGCGGCGATACTGTTCCTCCCCCTGCGGGCGATAGCCGGGATCGGACACGGTGGCGGCGAACAGTTGCAGCTGCATTTCCAGATCGCGCGGGGTGGTGGTGGAGCGGAAGCGGAATGTCTCCTCCTCCGCATCAAGGTTGATGCCCACCTGCTTGCCGGCAAGGATGCTCTGCAATTCGTCCAGCGAATGCTCGCCAAGACCGCCCACGACCAGCGAATTGGTCATTGCGGTTGCCAGCGGAGCCTCGCGCGTGTCGAGCATCTGCCCGCCATCGATGTTGAGCTGCAGCGTGATGCGGTCCTCGGCAAGATCGGTGGGCTTGAGGTTGAGCTTCAGCCCGTTGGCGAAAGTGACCTGACGGATGCCGAGCGAGGGTTCCACCACATCACTCGTCACGGTGCCGGGCGTGCCGAAATCGGTATAGGCAAAGTCTGCCAGCGCGGCTTCCTCGCGCGGTTGCAGTGCCAGTTCCATGCCCTCGTTCCACGCGCCGCGCAGCGCCTCGGCGCCGCCTTCGGGGGCGGTGCGGCCGGAAAAGCGGATCAGCGGATTGTCGAGCGGCACGAGGTCTGCCTTCAGCGCTTCCAGCACGTTTTCGGGCGTGATGCTATCCGAGAAGGCCTCGAAGCGTTCCTTTGCGGTGGCGGGCGTGGTGGGAACCTGCCCGTCCTGCAACAAGGTGAGCGCGCCGGTCATGAAATCGCTGTTCTGGCGGGTGTTGGCGCCTGCGGCATTGGCATCGATGGCGGCGCGCAGATTGGCCACCTGCTCATCCACTTCAGCGGCGGAGAAGCCGAACATCATGGCGCGGCGATATTCCTCCTGCGCAGCGGCAAGGCCGCGTTCCCATTCGCCTTCGGCAGCCTGCACCACCAGCGATGTGCTGCGCGCTTCCTGGAACACCTCCTCGGTCACCACGCCAGCGGCGCGATAGGGCGGGTTGTCCTCGCGCGAGAGGCGTTGCAGGCGGCGGTTGATGATCGAATAGCCGATCTGGCGCAGCACGCGTTCCTGCCGGGTTTCCACCGTGTCGGGACGGTCGATCCATTCGGCGACCCGGGTCACGTCCACCCGCTCGGACAGGGCGGGATCGACATAGATATCGGTTTCGCCCGCTTGGGACGGGTCAATCGGGCCAGCCTTGGCGGCAGGCTCCACCGGCGGGGCTTCCCAGCTGGCGAAATATTCGCGGATCGCGGCTTCGACAGTATCGCCATCGAAATCACCCACCACGATGATCGCCGCATTATCCGGGCGATACCAGCGCTGGTAGAGATCGCGCAGGCGCTGGCTGGTGGCGTTGCCGATGGTCTCCTCCGTCCCGCTGATCCAGTTTTCGGAAAAGTGCGAGCCGGGATAGAGGAACTGCAACTGGTCGATGACATTGCGCTGCTGATAGGTGTCGCGCACGCGGATTTCGGACTGGATCACGCCGGTTTCACGCGCCACGGCTTCGGGATCGAACAGGATCTCGCTCGCTGTCTCGCGCATCAGCATCAGCGCGGTGTCGAGCAGGTCCTCGTCATTGCGCGGCAGGTTCAACTGGTAGATCGTGCGGTCGAAACTGGTGGAAGCGTTGGTATCCGCCCCGAATGACAGGCCCTCTCGCTCGAGCAGGCGGATCATCTCGCCTTCGGGCACATTGGTGGTGCCGTTGAAGGCCATGTGCTCTATGAAATGGGCATAGCCCGCCTGGTCCGGCTCCTCGCCCAGCGATCCGGAGTTGATCCACAGATAGACCATGCCCTGTCCTTCGGGCGTGCCATTGGGCCGCACGATGTAGCGCATGCCATTGTCCAGCACGCCGAGCCGGTAATCGGGATCGAGCGGCAAATCGCTCGCCGCAATGCCGAACGGATCGGGCATATCGGCCGGCGCGGTGATTTCGTGGATCACCTTTTCCGGGTTCTGGTATTCGGGAGCCTGCGCATGAACGGCAAGCGGAAGGGCGGTTGCGCACAGCAGCGCAGTCATCATGCGGAACTTCATGTCCGCCTAGATGGGGCAAGACAGCTTAACGGGCAATGGCTGGTGTGCAGCGGTCGCTTGACGGACCACCGGATCAGGCGCAGATTTTGCCGAGGAGGCTGTTTTGAAAGCGAAATTGCTGGCTTTTGCGGTGGTTTGTGCGGGCGGGGCGCTGGTTTCCCAGCCTGCGGCGGCCTGCATGGCTTTGACAGGATGGACTCTGGAGGCCCAAATTTCCGATCCGGCAGAGGAGGGGATTTCGGCAGATGAACGCGAACGCCGCCTTGGCGCGCTGAACGAATGGATGGAGCAGCGCAGGGAAAGGCGCATTTCCGGCTGGCTTGACCTTGCCGATCGCGGCAGGAGCGGTTCGAGCGTGGAGCAGGCGCGCGATCTGATCGAAGTCGTGCTGCCGCTGCAGGTTGCCGTAACTACGGCCACCTGCAATCCGCCGTTCCCATATTACGCCGACCCTGACGATCGGTATTATAGCGCACTGCGGGATGCCATTCCTTTGCCGCCTCGTTGGCGTGATCGCGGGCGCGACGATGCGACCGCTTTTCGCAATCGCTACATGTCATCGGCCCATGGTTGCCGTGCGGAATCGCGCGACGGGATGGCCGGACGCCTCCTTGGCAAAATGATCGGTCGCTTCGCGGATATCCGGATGGCCCGTGTCTGGCACAAGGTGGCACGGCTGGGCTTCCTGCAGCGCAACCTGGACGATCTGCGGGCCATGTTTGCCTTTTCCGAAGACGGCACATTGCAGATAATCGACGTCCGGAGTTCGCGCCACCGTTCTTGCTGACCGGTATCGAGAACGATCCTCGCACCATCGTCGATACGCGAATAGCGCGCGAAAGCTGGGCAGAGATGCAGCGCTTCTGGCGTGAGGATGCTGACGGGCGCGAGTTCATCGTCATCATCAGCGAATTGCACAAGGACATGGCGCGTCCCGAGCAGCCCTTTGATGGCTTGTGCCCGGAAACGCGGCGCAATGTAGAGGCCCTTGCAAGAGCGCGCCTGCTCCAAATCCAGCGAGAACAAACGGACGTGCTGGACGAATTCCTAGCTGGCGAAAGCTGACCCTTACTTCTTCGGCTTGGGCGGGGTCTGGCGCAAGCGGCTGCGGTGGGCGCTCATGTCGAGCACTTCGCCGGGGCCGTTGTCGTCACCCTGCAGCAGGCCGAGGCGGCGCGCCACTTCCTGATAGGCCTCTTCCTCGCCGCCCATGTCGCGGCGGAAGCGGTCCTTGTCGAGCTTTTCGCCGGTGGTGAAGTCCCACAGGCGGCAGTTGTCCGGGCTAATCTCGTCCGCCAGGATCACGCGGCTGTAATCGCCATCGAAGATGCGGCCGAATTCCAGCTTGAAGTCCACCAGGCGGATATCGATGGCGGCGAACATGCCACACATGAAATCATTGATGCGGATGGCCATGGCGGAGATGTCCTGCATCTCCTCGAAGCTGGCCCAGTTGAAGGCGGCGATATGCTCTTCGGACACCATCGGGTCGTTCAGCTCGTCGGACTTCAGGTAGTATTCGATCAGCGTGTGCGGCAGCATCTCGCCTTCCTCGATGCCGAGGCGCTTGGCGATGGAACCGGCCGCCACGTTGCGCACCACCACTTCCAGCGGAATGATCTCCACCTGCCGCACCAGCTGCTCGCGCATGTTCAGGCGGCGGATGAAGTGGGTGGGAATGCCGATGTGCGAAAGGCGGGTGAACACATGCTCGCTGATGCGGTTGTTGATCACGCCCTTGCCGTTGATCGTGCCCTTCTTAGCCGCGTTGAAGGCGGTGGCGTCATCCTTGAAATACTGGATGATCGTGCCCGGTTCGGGGCCTTCATAGAGGATCTTGGCCTTGCCTTCGTAAATCTGGCGGCGACGGGACATGGGCGGACCTTTTCGACTGCAAAAAATGAAAGGCCCCGGCAGACGAAGCGCGCTGCTTCGTGAACGCCGGGGCTGTTGAAAAGCGCCTATACACCCAAGCGCTGGCGCTGGCAATTGCGCGGGAAGAAGCTGTGCTAGCCGCCGTTTGAAGCGTGTATCCAGCCCTGTTTGTAGAAGGCGCAAAGCAGCATCAGGTCATCAAGGTCGCCGGCCTCTTTCCAGCCGTTCCTGTCGAGCTCACGGCGGTAGAAATCGACTTCTTCTTCGTCACTTGCTCCGGCAACGATCATCTCCAGAGCCTCGCTGCAGATATCCATCTGGATCTCGAAAGCTTCCATCGTCCTGGGAAGCGCGGCGGCA
>CAYXTJ010000015.1:0-21266 GCA_964467715.1 uncultured Sphingomonadaceae bacterium | reverse complement strand
CGGCGAACAGGAAAGCAGGCAGTCTTTTCATAAGCTTCTCCAGCGCACGGCCGGGCGGTGCAAGCCAGCCTTTGCTATCGACAATTAATCGCGAATTGACCTGCCTGTCTATCGCAGACTAACGCCCGCGCGACAGACAGAACAGGAAAAGGTCGCAAAATGGATCACTGCGGTAAGTCTGCGCTCCGGCGCGCCATGCTACTTGCCACTGCCGGACTGGCAGTGCTGCCGCTGCCCGCACTGGCGCAGGACACTTCCGATGAGGAAGAGGAAATCCGCACCTGGCAGGGCGACGGGATGCGCACCGATGTGATCGTGGTGCAGGGCACCAAGGATGCGGCCTTCACCGTGGCGGAATATCCCGGTTCGGTTTCTGCCATCGACGCCGCCGGGCTGGAGGCGCGCGCCTTTCAGGACATCTCCTCGCTCAGCTATGCCGCGCCCAATGTCGGGCTGGATACGGTAGGCACGTTCAAGGGCGTGGCGAACTTCTCCATTCGCGGCGTGGGCGTGAATAGCTCCATCCCCTCGATCGATCCGGCAGTCGGCCTGTTCGTGGACGGGGTCTATATGGGCCTCAACGCAGGCAGCGTGTTCGACGCGCTGGACGTGGAGCAGGTGAATATCCTGCGTGGGCCGCAAGGCGTCAGCTTTGGCCGCAACACCACTGGCGGTGCGGTGATGGTGAACACCGCCAACCCCACCGATTACTGGACAGGCTATGCAAGGCTCGGCTGGGAAGGGCCGGTCGATGGCGGGCGCGGCGGCGGCATGTGGACTGCGCGCGGCGTGGTTTCCGGCCCGCTGTCCGATACGGTCTCGATCCGGCTCGGCGCGCTGCGTTCGGACGACCAGGGCTATTTCATCAACAGCTTCGACGGCGGGAAATATTCCGAAGCCGAAACCATCGTGCTGCGCGGCGCGGTGAAGTCTGACCTAGGTGAGCGGCTGATGCTGCTTGCCAAGGTGGAATATACCGACGGCGAGGGCGAGGGCTCTCCCGCGCACAACAACGGCCTGTTCGCCCGCGACACCTTCCAGATTTCGGTGAACGAGCGCGGCTTCCATGACAGCGAGAACCTGTTCGCCACGCTGCGCGCTGACTACGAGCTTGGCGCAGGCACGCTAACCAACATCTTCGGCTGGCGTGATTACCAGCTGCTGACCCGCAACGATATCGACAGCTCTCCCGATCCGATCTTCGCCTCTGACACCGCGACCACGCAGGAACAGTGGTCCAACGAATTGTCATATGCGGTGGAAACCGGCCCGGTGCGGCTGGTGACGGGCGGTTACGTCTTCCACCAGAACATCGCCTATGACGAGCAGCGCGACCTCAGCTTCTTCGGCGCAGCTCCGCAATATGGCGGCGGCAAGCAGTCGCACGATGTCTATGGCCTGTTCGGGCAGGTCGATTTCGACGTGGCCGATTACTTCGCGATCAAGGCCGGCCTGCGCTGGTCGCGCGAGGAGAAGGACGCGGAAGTTACCTATGTCCGCACGCGGCCCGCATGTTCGGTGATTGCAGGCACCTGCCCGGTTACGGGTGAGCGCGTGGCGGGCGAGAACAACGGCTTTGCCGATACGCGCAGCTGGGAAAACCTCTCGCCGCGCGTGGTGGCTACCTTGCGGCCCAATGACCAGTCGCTCGGCTTTGTCAGCTGGGCGCGCGGATACCGTTCGGGCGGCTACAACTTCCGTATCACCCAGCCGGACGCGTTCGAGGAAGTGACCGCCGCGCTTGGCTCTCCCGCCTTCGATCAGGAGCGGGCAGACACCTTTGAAGCAGGCGTGAAGTGGAATTCGGAAAACCGCGACATCATGCTGAGCGGCGCGGTGTTCCAGACCGATGTGAATGACCTGCAGCGCGAAGTGGTGGTGCCCAGCATCACCTCCGGGCTCGCCCAGTCGATCTACAACACGGCTGATGCGAAGATCAAAGGGCTGGAGTTGGAAGGCGCATTTGAGCCGGTCATGGGCCTTAGCCTCACCGCCAACCTTGGCCTGATCAATGCCGATTACTCGGCCGTGTTCTTCGACCTTTCGGGCGATGGCGTCATCAATGCCGATGACCTTGCGCTGGACCTGCCGCGTGCGCCCAAGGCGACGTGGGGCGGCAGCGTGACCTACGATGCACGCGTTTCGGACAGCAAGACACTGACCGCCAGCGTCTTCTTCCAGCACCGTAACCGCAATGCCTATTCGGACAACAACTGGGGCTTCAACTATGCCTCGGACAGGCTGGACGCCTCGCTTATGCTGGAATGCGATTGCGGCTTTTCGCTGACCCTGTTCGGACGCAACCTGCTGGACGATGTGCAGTTCGGCGCCGATGCGGGGCTGCCTTTCGCCGGTGGTCCCTTCTCGGACGGTGATGACGCGGCTTACGATCCCAATCCGAACCAGGGCACCTTCTCGCCCATCAACAAGGGCCGCACCGTGGGTGTGGAACTGGGTTACCGGTACTGAGGTTTACTGCAGCGTATCGGGCGCACCATCGCCGTGGGGGATGGTGTCGCTCTTTTCGATAAAGCGGCCCAATGTGGCGCGTTGCACCAGCACCGAGAACAGCACGGCAGCGAACGTTGCCGCCACCAGCAGATCCCGCGTCTCGCCAGCGGGCAGCGACAGGGCCAGCGCTATGGATATGCCGCCGCGCAGCCCGCCCCACCACAGCACGCCCCATGCGCCCACGGCCTTGGGCTTGGCGGTGGGCACCACGCGAGTGGATACCGTCACCGCGACAGCACGCGCGCCCAGCGTGACGGGGATCGCCGCAAGCGCCAGCCAGGCGTGATTCCAGCCTGCCACCAGCACGATCATCTCAAGCCCGATCAACAGGAAGAGGACGGAATTGAGCAGTTCGTCCACGAGTTCCCAGAAACGGATCACGTAATCGCGGGTCACATCGCTCATGGCGTAGGTCACGCCGTGGTTTCCGATCAGCAGGCCCGCCACCGCCATCGCCAGCGGGCCGGAAATGTGAAGGAGGGAGCACAGTGCGTATCCGCCCATGACAACCGCGAGCGTGATCGTCACCTCCAGCGCATATTCGTCCATCGAGCGCATCGCGCGAAAGCCGACATAGCCGAACACGAGGCCCACGAGCAGGCCGCCGCCAGCTTCGATCACGAACAGCCGCGCACCTTCTGCCAAGCTGAAATCCTGCCCTGTCACCGCCGCGCCCAACAGGATCACGAAGATCACGATACCCACGCCATCGTTGAACAGGCTCTCCCCCGCCACGGTGGCCTGCAGGCTCATCGGCACGTTCTCTTCCTTGAGCACGCCGAGCACGAAGACAGGATCAGTCGGCGCGATCAATGCGCCGAAGACGAAATACCAGATGGGGGAAACGGGCAGGGCAAGCAGCGCACCAATGCCCCACATCGCGCCGCCCACGATCAGCGTGGAGACGATTACGCCCACGGTAGATAGCAGCAGCACGGGCACCCAGTCCGCCCGCAATTTGTCGAGATCGACATGCAGCGCACCGGCAAACAGCAGGAAGCTGAGCATCCCGTCGAGCAGCGTGTCCGTGAAGTTCATCTCTTCCAGCAGGCGCGCGACGGTATCGTCCATCGTGATGCCGGGGATGAAGGCGTTGGCCAGCAGCAGTCCCACCGCCGCCACCGCACCCATCACGGTGAGGCCGATGACATGCGGCAGCTTGATGAAGTGGTGGTTGATCGTGCCCAGCAGGGCGGATGCGACCACCAGCATGGCCGCAAGGTCGAATGGCGAAAGTGAAGCGGGTTTAGCGTGCATGGGGGAGGGGATACCCCCTCCCGCCGTGCATGCCTAGCTTGTCGGTATCAGGCTGAAAGCTTCGCCGCCGTGTTGGCCACGCGTGCGCCGAGGTATTTTGCGCCGGCGATCTCGTCTGCGTGCGGCTGGCGGCTGCCATCCGGGCCAGCGATGGTGGTGGCGCCATAGGGGCTGCCGCCCTTTGCTTCGTCTGCGCCGTTCTGGCCTTCGAAGCCGTAGTCGAGGCCGACGATGGTCATGCCGAAGTGGAGCATGTTGGTGATCAGGTCGAACAGCGTCGGCACTGCGCCGCCATGCTGGGAATTGCTGGAGGAAAAGGCCGCGCCGACCTTGCCGATCAGCGCGCCCGAAGCCCACAGGCCGCCGCAGGTGTCGAGGAAGCTCGCCATCTGGCTGGGGATGCGGCCGAAGCGCGTCGGCGCGCCCAGGACCACACCGTCATAAGTAGCCACCGCGTCGGGGCTTTCGATCACCGGGTGGCTCTCGTCATGCTGGAAGCCGAAGTTCTTCACGATCTCTTCCGGCGCGGTTTCGGGCACGCGGCGGATATCCGCTTCGTGGCCTGCTTCGCGAACGCCTGCCGCAACGGCTTCCGCCATCTGCGAATTGTGACCGTAGGAGGAATAATAGAGGACGAGAATACGGGCCATTTGGTGTTTCCTGTTTTGCGTCTTGTCGGGCCGGAAGGCTTCGTTACACTCCCGGCGTAGAACACAATGGGAGGGGATGGGAAGCTTGGCCCTTGGTCGGTAGAACCACAATGTGGTTGGCCCGGCAAAGTTCCGCAAGCATCCATCCGTATATGCATGAGCGAAACACGAGACGATGCCGCTGCGGGCGGCGTGGAAGATGCTGAAACCGGCGAAAGCGCAGGCAGCAACGCATACTGGAAAGCGAACCTGAAGCTGCTGGGCGTGCTGATGGCGATCTGGTTCGTGGTCAGCTTTGGCGCAGGGATCCTATTCCGCGACTGGCTGGACCAGTTCATGCTGGGCGGATACCCGCTGGGCTTCTGGTTCGCGCAGCAGGGATCGATCTACGTCTTCATCGCGCTGATCTTCGTCTACACCTTCGCCATGCGCCGCCTCGAGCGCAAATGCGGCCTCGAGGATTGAGCGCGGCCATGGACACGCAGACCCTGATCTACATCTTCGTGGGCCTCAGCTTCGCGCTCTATATCGGTATCGCGATCTGGAGCCGGGCGGGTTCGACCTCCGATTTCTATGTTGCCGGCGGCGGGGTGAACCCGGTGGTCAACGGCATGGCTACCGCGGCAGACTGGATGAGCGCGGCCAGCTTCATCTCCATGGCCGGGATCATCGCCTTTTCGGGCTATGACGGCAGCGTTTACCTGATGGGCTGGACCGGCGGATATGTGATGCTAGCGCTGCTCCTGGCTCCATACCTCAGAAAGTTCGGTGAGTTCACCGTGCCCGATTTCATTGGTGCGCGATATTACAGCAAGGCCGCCCGCGTGGTGGCGGTGGTGTGCCTGATCTTCATCAGCTTCACCTATATCGCCGGGCAGATGCGCGGCGTGGGGATCGTGTTCTCGCGCTTCCTCGATGTCGATGTGACGCTGGGCGTGATCATCGGCATGGCGATCGTCTTCGTCTATGCCGTGCTCGGCGGCATGAAAGGCATCACCTATACGCAGGTAGCGCAATATTGCGTGCTGATCTTCGCCTATCTGGTGCCTGCCTTCTTCATCAGCTTCATGGTCACCGGCAACCCCGTGCCTGCGCTGGGGCTGGGCAGCGAGGTGAATGACGGCAGTGGCCTCTACGTGCTGCAAAAGCTGGACCTGGTGCTGCAGGACATGGGGTTCGGTGCCTATACCGATGGCAGCAAATCGACGATCGACGTGTTCTGCATCACCGCCGCTCTGATGATCGGCACGGCGGGCCTGCCGCATGTGATCGTGCGCTTCTTCACCGTGCCCAAGGCCTCTGACGCGCGGCGCAGCGCGGGCTGGGCGCTGATCTTCATCGCTCTGCTTTATTCCACGGCTCCTGCGGTGGGTGCCTTCGCCCGGCTCAACTTCATCGATACAGTGAACGAGACGCCTTATGCGGAAGCGCCCGAATGGTTCACCAACTGGGAAGACAACGATCTGATCGCCTTCCGTGACAGGAATGGCGACGGGGTGATGCAGTATCGCAGCGGCGATGCCATCGTTGGCGCGCCCGTGTTTACCGACGAGCGCGGCCCGTCGGGCGAGAGGCTGACCGAAAACGCCACACCGCCGGGCGAGAACGAGGTCTATGTCGATCGCGACATCATGGTGCTCGCCAATCCCGAGATCGCGCAATTGCCCGGGTGGGTGATCGCGCTGGTCGCGGCAGGCGGTCTGGCGGCGGCGCTATCGACCGCGGCAGGCCTGCTGCTGGTGATTTCCGCCGGGGTCAGCCACGATTTGCTGAAGCGCACTTTCAAGCCTGAGATAACGGAGAAGGGCGAGCTGCTGGCGGCGCGCGTGGCGGCATCGGCGGCGATCCTTGTTGCCGGTTATCTCGGCATCTATCCGCCCGGCTGGGTGGCGCAGGTGGTGGCCTTCGCCTTCGGGCTTGCGGCGGCGAGCCTGTTCCCTGCGATCTTCCTTGGCATCTTCACAAAATGGATGAACCGCGAAGGCGCGATTGCCGGCATGGTGAGCGGGCTTTCCTTCACTTTCCTTTACATCGCGTGGTTCAAGCTGTGGCGGCTGGACCTGGACAGCGCGGCCAACTGGCTCTTTGGCATTTCGCCCGAAGGGATCGGCGTTGTCGGCATGGTGATCAACTTCGCGGTGGCGATAACAGTGGCGAAAATGACGGCGCCGACGCCACCCGATGTGCGGCGGCTGGTGGCCAGCATTCGCGTGCCCAAGGGCGCGGATACGCCTCACATGCACTAAAAAAACCGTTCTGGCGGTTGTGGGCAGGGCATTTGCCACTGGGTTGGTGCCATCACCAATCGCGCAAGCCTTCTGACCACAGCGGCATTCCGGCCGGTTCGACCTGCACATGACAGGTTCGGGTCACGCTCGCGCATTCCACTTGAATGGAGATAACCACCATGCCGACCAATTCCGAACTGGGCGCCAAGCTCCTCGTCGATGCTGCCAGCTTTTTCCGTGATGTCGGGTCGCAGAATCCCGGCGTGAAGGAGCAGATGGAACAGAACGCCGAAGTCTACGAACAGGTTGCGCAACTGGTCGCCACTGATCCCAACGGCGAAGTGCCGGGCCAGCCGGCCCCCCCGACGAACAGCAGTAAAGCCCGCCTGTTCAGGCGATCCTGCGCCGAGGCTCGTCCGCAGTGACGATGGCCTCGCGCGCAGGGCAGCCGTCGTGCGCGGTTTCCACGCCCTCTGCCGGCACCGGCCGGTCATCCACCAGCATCCGGAGAAGTGCGTTACAGCCCGCGCGCTTCGAGCGTTTCCAGCACCAGCTGCTCGAAGGTTTCGCGGCGTTCACGGAGTGACGCGATCAGCTGTGCGCGGTCCTGCGCACGCAGGGCTTCGATCAGGTCGTTCTTGTTGACTACCTTGCGCTCCTCGCTTGGGCGGCGGGGCAGGGGCAACAGCGCGCGGTAACGATCGGTCAGTGCCCACAGGCGCATCGCCTCGCGCATGATGATCTTCTGCGGCGAGAGGTCGAAAATGCTGGCGTGGAAGGCGCGGTGCTCGATCCACCATGCCTGCCGGTCCCCCTTGTCGAGCAGGTCCTCAAGACGTTCGTTGCTCCTGATCAGTTCCGCAATGCCCACATCGTCCGGCCACGCGATGGTCTTCATCAGCTCCTCTTCAACCAGGGTGCGCAAGGTGAAGAGCTGTTCCGCCTCGTCACGGGAAAGGCGGGTAACGAAGAAACCACGGTTGGGATCGTGTTCCACCAGGCCTTCGGACGAGAGCAGCTTGAGCGCCTCACGCACGGGCACGCGGCTGGCATCGAACTGGGTGGCGAGGTCCGTCTGCCCCAGCCGCATGCCGGGCGACAGCGTGCCGCGCGCGATCATGGAACGCAGTTCGTCGGCAATCTTGGAAGGCACGGCCTTGCTGGTTTTGCTGGTCGTCGTCATGTTCTTCTAATCTGCCGGGTCCGCAGGTATTGGAATGCGGTATTCGAACCGTCTCAGTCATGGCTATCTTTGGGCGGGATGGCAAATGTGCCGCCGTTGATTTCGCGGGTTGCGGACAGCCTTGCGAGAAGCCCATTGCACGGCGAGGCCGAATTTGTGAATCACCACGATTGCAGGCAATCGAAAGAGGACCAGCTTTGACGGATATCGGGTTTATCGGCCTTGGAATCATGGGCAAGCCGATGGCAGGGCACCTGGCAAGAGCCGGGCATGAACTGCATGTCAGCAATGCCAGCGGAGGCGCTGCCGAACTGAAGGGCGATGGCGCAACCGGCCACGATGGCCTGGCTGATCTTGCCGCCGCGTCCGAAGTGGTGATCCTGATGGTTCCCAACACGCCCGAAGTCGAAGCCACGCTGTTCGATGATGGCGGTGTGCTGACCGGCATGAAGCCGGGCACGCTGGTGATCGACATGAGCTCGATTGACCCGCTCGCCACCAAGGACTTCGCGAAGAAGGTTCGCGCCGCTGGCGGTGACTATGTCGATGCGCCGGTTTCCGGCGGTGAAGTGGGCGCGAGGGCAGGCACGCTCACCATCATGGCTGGCGGCAGCGAGGAGAGTTTCGCCCGCGCGCTTCCATTGTTCGAGATCATGGGGGGCAACATCACCCATGTCGGCGATGTGGGAGCGGGGCAGACCTGCAAGGTTGCCAACCAGATCATCGTGGCGCTGAATATCGCAGCCGTGAGCGAAGCGTTGATCTTCGCCAGCAAGGCTGGTGCAGACCCGGCCAAGGTGCGCGAGGCGCTGCTGGGCGGTTTCGCATCGTCCAAGGTGCTGGAAGTGCATGGCGAACGCATGATCGAACGCACTTTCGCCCCTGGTTTCCGCATCAACCTGCACCACAAGGATCTGGCGCTGGCGTTGCAAGGGGCAAGCGACCTCGGCCTGTCGCTGCCGCAGACCAGCTTTTGCCAGCAACTGCTCGATTCCGCGCGCGACAATGGCGAGGGCGACCTCGACCATTCGGCTATCATCCGCCAGCTGGAACGGCTGGCCGGCCACGCGCTGGAGGAATGACGCTGTAGGCCTGCGCCAAGGGTGGGCGAGGGCAGGCAGAATGGCTAGACTTCGGGCAGTCAACTCATGGTGAGGGAAGGATCGGCCATGCGCATCGGGATTATCGGCAGCGGAATGATGGGCGCAGCTGTGGGCGAATTGCTGCAGGCGCGCGGGGGCAATGTTCTGATGCTGCTCGACGGACGCAGCGATGCCAGCCGCCAGCGCGCCGCCGATGCGGGCCTGAACGAAGGTTCCGCAAGAGAAGTGGGCGCGTGCGACCTGGTGCTCTCCATCGTCCCGCCTGACGCTGCAGGGCCGGTGGTGGAGGCGATCCTGCCGCACCTCGGGCCGGATACGCTGTTCGTGGAATGCAACGCGGTGGATCCTGACGTGGCGCGCAAGCTGTGCGCGCAGGTGGCAGCCGCAGGCCATGCCTGCGCAGACGCGGGGATTATCGGCCCGGCCCCATCGCCGGACGGCAGGATCAACCCGGTATTCTACACCTCCGGCGCGGGAGCGAACGCGGCGGCCCGGCTGCGGGACTTCGGCCTCGATATCGCGCCGCTCGATGCGCCGTTCGGCAGTGCTTCAGCCCTGAAGATGACCTTCGCCGGCGTATCCAAGGGCGTGACTGGCCTGATGGCGCAGATGCTGCTCTATGCGCAGTCGGAGCAGGTGCTGGAGCCTGCACTGGCCCAGCTGCGCCGCTCGCAGCCGGGAGCCGTGGCCTGGGCGGAAAGGCAGTTCCCGCTGCTGGATCGAAAAGCCGGGCGCTGGGTGCAGGAAATGCAGATCATTGCCGAAGTGGGCCGTGACGTGCCGGGCTGCGGCGATCACTTTACCGGCATGGCCGAACTCTACCGCGCTATCGCGGCTGATCCCGAAGGAATGTTGTCCGGCTTGTTGCCCGCAGCGAAGGATGAAGGCTGAGCGGCGGGCTCAGGCAATGGCTGGCGCCTAACCCTCGCCATCTTTGGCGATCGGCTCGCCCCGCTGACGGACAACAAGGCGGCGGTTGGAGAAACTGCGTTCGGAATGCCTTTGTATCCGGAATGATGAATTGTAGCCAATCGTGTTAGACAATGTGACCGAGAGAGTCGCATGTCTCTTGCAAGGGATAGGGATCAGATATGGCAGATGCAGTAGAAGGGGCCGTTAAACCGGTCGAAACCGGCACAGCGAACGATGCCGCTCCGGCCAAGGGCAAGGAAGAGAAGAACTTCCGCTTCTACGATAACCGCCAGAAATACCTGATGTTCGTGAACACCTGTTCCGAAAAGTGGATCGTGGGTGAGCGGCTGGCCAGGGAACTGGACAAGATCGCCCCCAAACCGCCGGCGCTGCGCTTCTTCGATGCCGGCATGGGCGATGGCACCGTGCTCGCCCGCGCATTGCGATCGATGCACCGCCGCTTCCGCCGCATTCCGTTCTACATCGCGGGCAAGGAAATCAGCCTGGAGGACGTGCGCCTCACGCTGGACAAGATGCCGGATCGCTTCTTTGAACATCCCGAAACGGTGATGGCGGTCACCAATATCTCCTATGCTGATGCGCCTTTCCTGAAGCCCCGCAACCCGGAGACGGCAAAGAATCTGGTGTGGAAAGTTGTCGAGCTGGAAGGCGGGTCTTCCTTCGAATTCGAACAGCAGATGTCGGAACTGCAGGGCTTCCTGGCCGACCACTGGAAGACAAGGACCACCGCGAACGGCGGCCTCACGCCGGAAACGCCCACGGTGCTGGTGATCTATCGCAAGGACTGCAAGTTCATCCTTGATGACGTGATCCCTCGGGAAGGGGAGGCGCGGGCCGATTTTGACCTGATCCTGGCCAGCCAGCCCTACCGCCTGCGCGCGTCCACCGATTTCAAGGCGAAGCGCATCATCGGCCCGCTGTCGCGCGCGCTGGGCGTTGGTGGCCGGCTGCTGGGTATCCATTCGGCGGGGTCCGATCCGGGCCTTGAAATCGTGCAGAAGATCTGGCCGGGAGAAGACCCGTTCGTCGCCTCGCGCCGCGAACTTCTCGATGCCAGCCGCGCAGCGCTGGGCGATGATGCCGGGAATTACACCTTCGACCCGTTGAGCAATCGCGATTCCGTGTTCCGCTACGAGATGCACACCATGCCCGACGAAATCGAACACGAAGGCGAATCCATCGGCACGTCCACCCTGCTCGCAGCGTGGAATGCGGCCACCTATGTGGCGCAGATCGAGGATGAGCGCCTGTCCGAAGCGATGGGCGATTCCCGTTATCTGGAGGCAACCCGCGAAGTGCTCCGCAAGAATGGCGAGCTGTGGTTCAACGACGAGAGCTACATCATCTCGCGCAAGAGCTGACGCGGGATTCGAAACAGCAGGGGCCCAGCCGGGCATGACCCTTCGGCGCCACGGCGCAGGGCGGCTGTGCTGGCTGGAAAGAAGTGGTGCCCAGGGGCGGAGTCGAACCACCGACACGGCGATTTTCAATCGCCTGCTCTACCACTGAGCTACCCGGGCTTCGCTTCGGCGACGATCCTTTTTTACGGGACCGGCGAGCGGTTGGAAGCGGCCCTATGGCGAAGCCTGAACCGCTTGGCAAGGGGGTTTTCTAATCCTCGCGCGCAATATCTTCCGGATTCACCGGATCACCGGGGACGGAGTAATCCTCGTTAAACCAGCGGGCGAGGTCGCGATCCTTGCAGCGGCTGGAACAGAAGGGCGCGAATTCCTCCACGCGCTGCTTCCTGCAAATGGGGCATTTCCTGATCTGGCTCATGCTGAGACCGCCTGCGCGAAGCCGGCTTCGAGTTCAAGGGCGGGATCTTCCCTGATCACCACCACGCGCCCCAAACGCCGGTTGAGCTGCATGATCCAGTCTTCGGTGAGGCACGCGATCACTGCCGGATGGGCGATCAGTTCCACCGCACTGCCGCCATCGACCCGCTCCGCCCGGCGCAGCAGCAGCCTTGCGGCAACCGCAGCACGCTGGAAGCGGCAGCGGTGGAGAAGGGAGGGGCCTTCCATGCGCGCCACAAGCTGCACGAAACCGAAACCGTTCATCGCTGTGCGCTCATGGTCCCAGTCTGCCAGGGCAACGCCCAGCGCACCGTCCACGGCCTTGCGGTCGTCCTTTGCCTGCAAGGTCGGGAAATCCACGCCGATCACGCCGCCAAGGTCGAACAGGTGGATGGCGCGGGCCAGTGGCGGCACGGCTGCCAGCGCCAGGTCCCGCGGGGCCAGCTTGCCGTCAATATCGACCACCACCATCGCCGGCGTGGGGCTGAAATGCAGCGATCCACCACTGAAATCGACAATCCCGCTCCAGCATTGCTCAAGCGCGTCTTCCCACAGGCAATCCGGGAAGCGATGCACCATGCGCGCGCCCAGCCTTTGGGCCAGTGACGGGGCAGGGCATTCGGGTGCAGAGGTGGGGCGGGCCTGGGCCAGCTTGCGGCGTGCAGCCTCTCCTACCGCGCCACGCATGATTTCAAAGCGCAGGGTCGCGCCCTGGCTGGCATCGCGCGGCAGCTTGTCCACCAGCGCTTCCTCGCCGCCGGGAAAACGGGCGCGGCCGCGCGGCGATCCCTTTGCGCGGGCGATCAGCACGCCTTCCATCACAGCGCCAGCGACCAGCTCTCCCGGCCACTGCACGCGCGCGGCTATCGCGTGGCCATTTTCGACAAGCAGCGCGCGCTCCTCGCCGATGCCGTCCTCGACCAGCCACTCAGCCAATGGGGAATCCTGCCGCTTTCAGAAGCGCGCGCGTTTCAAACAGGGGCAGGCCGACAACGCCTGAATGGCTGCCCTCGATCCATGCGACCAACCCTTCGGCGCGGCCTTGTATGGCATAGCCCCCGGCCTTGCCGTCCCACTCGCCGCTGGCGAGGTAGGCTGCGATCTCTTCATCGGACAGGCGCTTGAACCGCACAGAGGTTTCGCTCATCCGCTCGCGCAAACTACCGTCGGGCGAGAGCAGCGCGATGGCCGAGAGCACGCGGTGGCGGCGGCCGGACAGCAGTTCGAGGCATTTCCTCGCGGTGGCCTCGTCCTCGGCCTTGGGCAGGATACGCGGCCCGCAGGCAACCACTGTGTCGCCCGCCAGCACATGCCCTTCGGCAGAAGCGGCGGTCTGCGCCTTCTCGCGCGCCATGCGCACCGCATAGGCGCGCGGAAGCTCACCCTTCAGCGGAGTCTCGTCGATATCTGCAGGGGAGATGTCATCGGCTTCCAGGCCCAGCCGTGCGATCAGTTCGCGCCGCCGCGGGCTGGCCGATGCAAGGATGAGGCGGGGCGCGCTCACGCCCGGCATGCTTATTGCGGGCCGGGGCCGCCGCGACCCGGCATGAAGCGGTAGGTGATGCGGGCCTTGGTCAGATCATAAGGCGTGAGTTCGCACAGCACCTCGTCACCCACCAGCACGCGAATGCGGTTCTTGCGCATGCGGCCAGCAGTGTGGCCCAGCACTTCGTGGCCATTTTCAAGCTCAACCCGGAACATCGCGTTCGGCAGCAGTTCCACCACCTTGCCGCGCATTTCGAGGAGTTCTTCTTTAGCCATTAACGTCCAATTCCGTTTTCAAGATAGGTCATGCGCGCGCCCTTTAACCGCCACGGGGCAAAAAGGGAAGTCTTGGCATGCAAGTGCCGGACACGAGCCCGGACGAGGGGCCATGATTCTGGTCTTGCCCTGACACGCGCAACAAGGCCGGACAGCTTCGATACATTTGCGACATTTTATTACCCTATGCATCTTGTTGTGCACTGCAACCCGCTACATATGCGGCGCCGAGGGGCTGGCGACATTCTTGTTCTGGAGTAAACGTTTGCGACCTGTCTGCCCTGTAAGCCTTTCGGCCCTGGCCCTTGGCCTGCTGCTTGCCCCTGCATCGCCGGCACTTGCCCAGAGCGGTGAGCCTGTAGGGCAGGCCGAGGACAACGCGCCGCCGCCGCCTGCTCCCGAAGATTCGGACGTCTATGACGAGGACACGATCCTTGTGCTGGGCGCGCGGCTGGCAGGGCAGGTGGATACTCCCAACCCGCCGATCCTCGAACTCGATTCCGCCGATATCGCTGCCTATGGCGCGGGCTCGATCGCCGAACTGCTCGAACAGCTGGGCCCGCAGGTTTCCAGCGCGCGCGGGCGCGGTGGTGGGGGCTTCCCGATCCTGCTGGTCAACGGCGTGCGCATTTCCTCACCCCGGGAACTGCGCAGCTACCCGCCTGAAGCCATTGAAAAGTTCGAGGTATTCCCCGAGGAAGTGGCGCTGCAATATGGCTATTCGCCAGACCAGCGCGTGGTCAACATCATCCTCAAGGACAATTACTCCAGCCGCGAGGTGGAGGCGGAATACGGCCAGCCTTTCCGCGGCGGTTTCTCCACGCAGGAAGTGGAAGCCACCCTGCTGCGGATTGACGGGCCCTCGCGCCTCAACATCAACCTTGACTGGAACAACGCCAGCCTGCTGACAGAGGCAGAGCGCGGCGTGGTGCAATCCACCATCCCCACCTATGTCACCGACCCTGACCCTGCCGCATACCGCAGCCTGCGCAGCGACACGGCCGGGCTGGAAGGCACGGTCAACTGGACGACCACGCTCGGCCGGGGCAATTCGCTGTCCGTCAACGCCACTTACGAACGCAGCGACAGCTTCAGCCTGCAGGGCCTCGACAGCGTGCGGCTGACCGATCCGGCAGGCGAAACGGCCTTCCGCACCTTCAACGAAGGCGATCCGCTGACGTTCGACAGCCGCAGCAACAACTGGTCTGCTGCATCCACCCTCAATTTGGGGCTGGGCGACTGGGACGTGACCGGCACGATTGACGGCACCTATACCCGCTCGCGCAGCTTCACCGCGCGCAACCTCGACACAAGCGCGCTGGTTGATGCCGCCGCTGCCGGGACTTTGGCGCTGGATGCGGATCTTGGCACCTTCGCCGATGCCGGTGACGATGAAGCGCGCAGCAAGACCTACACCACCAATGCCCTGGTGACGGCCAACACCATGCCGCTGTACCTGCCGGCCGGCGATGTGACGCTGACATTGCGCAGCGGATATCGCTGGAACCGGATCGAGAGCGAGGACACGCGCAATCCCGGTATCGAGACGCAGCTTTCGCGCGGGCGGATCATCGCAGGTGCCAACCTGGGCGTGCCGCTTACCAGCCGCGATGCCGGTTTCGGCGGGGCAGTGGGTGATATCACGCTCAATTTCAGCGGCGGGATCAACCACCTTTCCGATTTCGGCACGCTGTATGACTGGACGGCTGGCGTAACCTGGGGGCTGACCGACGCACTCACTTTCAGCGTTACCCACGTCAATCGTGACGATGCGCCGTCGCTCAGCCAGCTGGGCAACCCCGAAGTGGCCACCTTCAACGTGCCGGTGTTCGATCTGGTGAACAACGAGACGGTGCTGGCCACGGTGATTTCGGGCGGTAATCCCTTCCTCCCACGCCAGAACCAGAGCGACTGGAAGTTCGGCGTGCAGTGGGAACTGCCCTTCATCGATCGCGGCCGGATTTGGGCAGACTATATCCGCAACCGTTCGACCGACGTGGCGAGCAGCTTCCCGGTGCTGACGCCGGAGATCGAGGCAGCCTTTCCTGACCGGGTAACGCGTGACGCCGGCGGCACGCTGGTGCAGCTGGACCGCCGCCCGATCACTTATGCCCAGACGCGGGCTGACCGCCTGCAATTCGGCCTCAACCTGTCCGGCCAGATTTCGGGCAACGATGCCGAAAGCGCAGGCAGCAATGGCAGCCAGCGCGGTGGTGGCAACCGCGGCGGCTCTGGAGGCCCTGCAGCAATGGCAGGCGGCGCGATGGGCGGCGGACAGGGTGCGGGCGCGGAAGCTCCTCAGGGCCGTGAACGCTTCGCCCGCCTGCGCACCATGTTCTGCGAGGCGGACCCGGAAGAAATGCGCCGCCAGTTCAACCGCGTGATCGCGGCGGCCAATGCCGGCCTTCCGCCGCCGGTTGGCGAGGATGGCCAGCCGATCAATCTGCCGCCCGAAATGCTGCGAAACCTCGCAGGCGAGGACGGCGTGATCGACGAGACCGAATTCGCCACCATGCGTGAGCGGCTGTGCAGCGGCGATGGACCAGCGGCAGGCGAGGGAGGTGGCCCTGGCTTTGGCGGAGCTGGCTTCGGTGGCGGCAATCCGGAAATGTTCCAGCAGATGCGCACCACCTTCTGTTCCGCCGACGTACCCGAACTGGTGCGGCGACTGGAACTGACGGCGCAGGCCCGAGCACGCGGCGAAGAGCCGGGCGAGGATGCCTTGCCCGTGCCGCAGCGCATGCTTGATCGCCTCACGAAGGAAGACGGCAGCATTGATGCGGAAGCCGTGGCGCAGATGAAGCAGCGTTTCTGCAGCGGGGACGGCCCTGCGGCAGCCGGCGGCGCGCCTGGTGCGGGCGGACCTCCTGCAAATGTCGGCGGCGGCGGGCCGGGCATGCGCCTGCCCTTCGGTCGCGGTGGCCGCGGAGGCGGCAATGGCGGGCGCTGGTTCATGAACCTGCAGTATACGCTGGAACTCAAGAACGAGGTGCTGATCGCGCCCGGCGTGCCGCTGCTGGACCTGCTCGATGGTGACAGCAACCAGCCACGCCACACAGCCAACATGCGTGTGGGCACCTTCTACAACGGCTTCGGCATGTTCCTGAACGGGCGCTACACCGGATCATCCACCATTTCCGGAACGGGACAGGTGGGCAGCACCGATCTCAACTTCGGTGACTATGTCACCTTCGATATCCGCGCCTTCGCAGATCTCGATCAGCGCACGAAGCTGGTGGAAGCGGTGCCATTGCTGAAAGGCACGCGGATCGCCTTCAGCGTCGATAACATCTTCGACGCACGCCAGAAGGTGACGGACAGCAATGGCGTGGTGCCGATCAGTTACCAGCCCTTCCTGATCGACCCGGTTGGCCGCAGCTTCGAGATCGAGTTCAGGAAGTTGTTCTGAGTTTCGCCCGCCCATCCGGGCGGGCGGTCGCCCTTGCGGTCGCTAGCGCAACCGTTGCCCAGCGCGGATCAAGAGGCCTGGGATGGTTGCTGAGCCGCAGGCGAAGCCAGCGCGTGACCACGCGCCGCCACTTAGGGCGAAAGCCATGCGAGCCGGACGGCTCGCGCCCGGCGTTTGAGGGGCTAAATCAGATATTCCCCGCAGCCGCGTGAGCGCTCGCCCAGGCCCATTGGAAATTGTAGCCGCCCAGCCAGCCGGTGACGTCCACCGCCTCGCCAATGGCATAGAGGCCGGGCACCTTCTTGGCTTGCATCGTCTGCGAGGAAAGTTCGGCGGTGGAAATGCCGCCTGCGGTCACTTCGGCCTTGGCAAAGCCTTCGGTGCCGTTGGGGTGAAATTCCCAGCGCTTCAGGCGTTCTCCCGCCTTGCGCAGCGCCTTGTCTGGCACATTGCCCAAGTCTCCCTCCACGCCAATCTGCTCGCCCAGCACGTCTGCCAGCCTTTGCGGCAAGGCCTCGCGCAGCACGGAACGCATGGTGGCAGAGGGGCGGGCGCGCTTGGCGTCGAGCAGCCATTGCGCCGTCTCATCCGGCAGGAAATCGATCGCCAGTGCTTCGCCTGCCTGCCAATAGCTGGAAATCTGCAGGATCGCTGGTCCGGACAGGCCCTTGTGGGTGAACAGCGCCGCTTCGCGGAAAGCGGTCTTGCCTGCCTTGGCCGCGACCGGTGCGGCCACGCCTGACAACTCGCGGAACAGCACTTCCTCGCCGCCCAGCGTGAGCGGGACGAGGGCAGGGCGCGGTTCCACCACTTTCAGGCCGAATTGCCGCGCCAGCCGGTATGCAAAATCGCTCGCGCCCATCTTCGGGATCGAAGGGCCGCCAGTGGCGATCACCAGCTTGGGCGCGGTAAAACGGTCATATTGGGTGGTGACGGAGAAGGTGCTGCCGTCATGGCCAACCGCGCTCACCTCCTCATTGCAGCGGATCACCACCTTGCCGGGGCCAGCGCTGCATTCTTCCAGCAGCATGTCGACCACCTGGCGTGCGCTGCCGTCGCAGAACAGCTGGCCCAGCGTTTTTTCGTGCCAGGCGATATCGTGCTTTTCCATAAGAGCCAGGAAATCGCGCGGGCGATAGCGGCTGAGAGCCGACTTGCAGAAATGCGGGTTGGCCGAAAGGTAATTGGCAGGCCCGGCGCCGATATTGGTGAAATTGCAGCGCCCGCCGCCGGAAATCAGGATTTTCTTGCCCACCTTCTCGGCGCGTTCGAGCACCAGCACGTTGCGCCCCCGCTGGCCTGCTTGCGCAGCGCAGAACAGGCCGGCTGCCCCGCCGCCGAGGATGATCGCATCGAAGCTGTCATTCATGCAGCCGCCGATAGAGCGGTTTGCCGCGTTAGGCTATGCGGATCTGATTGCGGCCAGCCTGCTTGGCGGCATAGAGCGCGGCATCGGCAGCGGCGAGCGCTTCGTTCGGCGTGGGATAGCCGAACACGTCTGCCACCCCGGCAGAGAAGGTGACCTGCCCGAAAGGCTGCTGGGTGCGGCGGTTCATCAGCTTGCGATTGGCGAGCATTTCGCGCGCTTCGTCCAGCCGTGCGGCCGCCACCTGGGCAGTGCAGCCGCTGAACAGCACCACTAATTCCTCGCCGCCGTGGCGGGCGATGTGGCACTTGTCGTCGGAGATCTGCGCCAGCGTCTTGGCGACGACGCAGATGATCCGGTCGCCCGCCTCGTGGCCGTGGCTGTCGTTCACTGCCTTGAAGTTGTCGATGTCGCAAAAGGCCACGCTCAGCGGTTCGACCGCCAGTTGCGCTTCGCGATGCTGCTTTTCTAGAACGGCAGCAAAGGCACGGCGGTTGGGCAGGCCGGTCAGGTAATCGACCTCCGCATCGCGGCGGGCACGATCGAGGTTGCGGCGCAGGCTGGCGGCTTCCTCGTGGCTGCGGCGCAGTTCCTCCTCTGCCTTGCGCGAACGGACGAGCATGGCCTTGGCATATTTGGCAAGGTCGCTGATCAGGCTGTCGGAATCGGGTACCTTTTCCAGCACATCGACATGCTGTTCCAGCGCCTGGCCATATTCGCTGGTGGCTTCGCGGGCGCTGGCGGTGGTGCGCGAAAAGTCGGCGATGCCGCGTTCCAGCCTGTCGACCAGCTTGTCCACGGCGCTGTCATCGCGATCGTCATTGCAGGCGGTGGCCATGTCCAGCCATGCCTGGGTCACGGGCTGGCCTTCTTCCACCAACCGGTCGATCCGCCGCTTCAGACCGGGGTTGAGTCCGGCAAAGATGCTGTGTGCGGTGGACAGGTTCTGGGCGGTCACTTCCAGACCGTTATCGAGCAGGAAAGCCCCGATACGGCCCATCAGCGCGGTGCGCGCCTGCTGCACCATGTCCGGCTCGCCTGCACGCGCTTCCTCAGCCTCGTCGCCGTGGCGACCAAAGCCGAGCCAGCCTAGGATCCCTCCTACGGCGGGCTGTGTATGTTCGTGTTCCTGCTTCATCATGGACTGGAGGACGGTCATCAGGCGCGCCGATACAGCCCGTGGAACCCCCTAGGCTGCGGTTCGCACATCGTTTCCATGGCGGGGATTTGCCGTTGCCCGCGATTGAGTATCGCTGCAGTCCATCCTATCTCCGCCCCATGGCTCGCACACCGGCAGGATCACCGCATGACCCGAGGGGGGAGGAGCGCTTCAACGAGGAGCGCGCCACCTATACCGTGCGCGGCAGTTCGGGTGATTCCGGTCAGCCTGACCTGAAGGCCGGCGTGGAAGCCATCCGCAACGTGGTGAAGACGCTGAAGCCAAGCCCCGGGGTCTACCGCATGCTCGATGCGCGCGGCGATGTGCTCTACGTGGGCAAGGCGCGCGCGCTGAAGAACCGCGTGGCCAATTACACGCAGGTTGCGAACCTGACGAACCGCCTGCAGCGCATGGTTTCGCAGACGCGCAGCATGGAAATTGTCACCACCAACAGCGAGGCCGAAGCGCTGCTGCTGGAAGCGCAATTCATCAAGCGATTTCGCCCGCCTTACAATGTTTTGCTGCGCGATGATAAGAGCTTTCCTTTCATCCTGCTGCGCGAAGGGCATGACTATCCGCGGATCATGAAGCACCGCGGCGCGAGGAAGGCGAAGGGCAATTATTACGGCCCCTTCGCCAGCGCCGGATCGGTCAACACCACGATTAACGCGCTGCAGAAACTGTTCCTCCTAAGATCCTGTACGGACAGCTTTTTTGACCGGCGCGACAGGCCATGCCTGCTTTACCAGATCAAGCGCTGTTCGGCGCCTTGTGTGGGCCGGATCGACAAGGAGGGGTACGACGAGCTGCTGCATCAGGCGAAGCAGTTCCTTTCCGGCAAGTCCGACACGGTGCAGAAGACCATCGAAGCGCAAATGCAGAAGGCGGCAGAAAACCTCGATTTCGAGACTGCTGCCATGCTGCGTGACAGGCTGCGCGCGGCAACCTTCATTCAGGGCAGCCAGGCGGTGAATGCAGAAGGCGTGGGCGATGCCGATGTCTTCGCGCTGGCGGCCAAGGGCGGGCAGATCGGCATCCAGGGCTTTTTCGTGCGCGGCGGCCAGAACTGGGGGCACCGCGCCTTCTTCCCCACCCACACCAAGGAGGTGGAGGAGGCCGAGGTGCTCGCCCGCGTGCTGGCGCAATTCTATGAGGAAGTGCCGCCGCCGCGCACCATCCTTGTCGACCGCGAACTGCCCGAGCAGGAATTGCTGGAGCAGGCCTTTGGCGCGCTGGCGGGCAGGAAGGTGGAAATCTCGATCCCGCAACGCGGCGACCGGCGCAAGCTGATGCAGCAGGCCAGCCGCAATGCGACAGAAGCGCTCGACCGCCGCCTTGCCGAAAGCGGAACGCAGGCCAAGATCATGCGCGAGATGACGGAGTTTCTCGAACTGGCCGAAGTGCCCGCGCGGATCGAAGTCTATGACAACAGCCATATCCAGGGCGCAAAGGCCGTTGGCGCGATGGTGGTGGCGGGGCCGGAAGGCTTCATCAAGAACCAGTATCGCAAGTTCAATATCAAGAGCGCGCAGTCGAACGATGATTTCGGCATGATGCGCGAGGTGATGCAGCGGCGTTTCAGCCGCGCGATGGAGGAGGACCCGGACCGCGAGAAGGACGGCGTGTGGCCGGACCTTGTGCTGATAGACGGCGGCAAGGGGCAGATGAGCGCCGTGCGCGATACGCTGGAAGAACTGGGGATCGAGGACGTGCCGCTGATCGCCATTGCCAAGGGCCCGCATCACGGCCGCGAGGGGCGCGAGGTGTTCCACTTCCCCGATGGCCGCGAAAAGATGCTGCCGACCAATTCACCCGTGCTGTTCTACCTCCAGCGCCTGCGTGACGAGGTGCACCGCTATGTCATCGGCGCACACCGGGCCAAGCGCAGCCGCGCCATCACTGCTTCA
>CAYXTJ010000014.1:13341-29559 GCA_964467715.1 uncultured Sphingomonadaceae bacterium | reverse complement strand
CTGAATGGCTCCTTCCCGGCCAACTTCCTCGACGTGGGCGGCGGCGCCACCACCGAGAAGGTGACGGCAGCCTTCAAGATCATCCTGTCCGATCCGGCAGTGAAGGGCATCCTGGTCAACATCTTCGGCGGCATCATGCGCTGTGACACGATTGCAGAAGGCATCGTGGCGGCGGCCAAGGAAGTGGACCTGTCCGTGCCGCTGGTGGTGCGCCTTGAAGGCACCAATGTGCAGAAGGGCAAGGACATCCTCGCCAATTCCGGCCTGCCGATTGTTGCGGCGGAAGACCTGGGCGACGCCGCGAAGAAGATCGTGGCCGAGGTGAAGCAGGCTGCATGACGCATCCGGGTCAACCGGAGACAATTCGTTACATAGCCTAGCGATTCTGCGGTTGACCCGGCGCGCGCCCTGAATAGCATCTCCCTTCTGTCTGGAGGGAGAGTTATGGGCAGATTTTCGATAGCTGTGGCTGCGTCTGCGGCATTGGCAGCGGTGCATGTCGCGCCGCTTCATGCGCAGGAAGCGGCGCTCGTGTTCGAGCGGGACGGGCCGTGGTCACTTGATGCCGGTGAGGATTCCTGCCGCCTGGCGCGATCCTTTGCCCATGGCGAGGACACGCTGGCGCTGGCGCTCGAGCGCAACCGTGCCGACAACATGGTACGCCTGGTGCTGGTGAGCGATGTGATCCGGACCTTCCGCACGGCGAACCAGATCGGGTACTCCTACTGGCCCGACGGCGCGCAGCGCACAGCATTTTATGCGCGCTCCGAAACGCCGGACGGCACGCCCTATTTCAACCTCGGCAACGCCTTTGTCGGCCCTGACCCGTTTGCCAGTTTCGCCGCAGGCGCCGGTGCCGGCGGTCCTTCGCCACGCAACACTTCCGGCGACAACGGGGACGTGACCATTCCTCCTTATGACCGCGCTGCGGAACGCGAATATGCCGCCGGAATCACGGGAATTTCGCTCGGTGAAGGTCTGTTGCAGCCAATCCGCATCGAGACCGGATCGCTCGGCGGCGCAATCGAGGCCCTGCAGGCTTGCACGGACGACCTGCTGCGCAGCTGGGGACTCGACTGGGAAGCGCATCAGACCATGACGAGGCGCGCCGCGCCGATCGGCCCTGCCTATGAGTGGATCCCGCGCACAGCCGTAACCTTTGCTGATACAGGAAAGTTTGTCGGCGCAAACAACCCGTTCCGCGTAATGGTGGATGCAACGGGCAAGCCGACCAGCTGCCACGTCCACTGGCCCACGCTGGATGCCCGGCAGAACGAAGCTGTCTGTGAAGGGATCATGGCAAATGGCGCGTTCACGCCTGCGCTCGATGCCAATGGCGAGCCGATGGCCAGTTACTGGATGACAGACTATTTCCCGGCGCTCAGTCGACCGTTTGGACGCTAGATCACCTGCACGATCGCGTGCAGCGTCACCCCGACAAGGCCGCCCACCAGCGTGCCGTTGATGCGGATGAACTGCAGGTCGCGGCCTACCGCGCCCTCCACGCGGTCCGTGATGGTCTGTGCGTCCCAACCCTTCACCGTGTCTGACACCAGCCGCACGATCTGTTCGCCATAGCGTTGTGCCACGCCCACAGCCGTGCGGCGGGCAAGCCGGTTGACCTGCAATTGCAGCGCGGGGTCATTGCGCAGCGTCTCGCCCAGCTCGCGGATGCTGGAGCCGAGTTGGCCCTGCATCGCGGCATCGGGATTGCGCGCCATGTCGATCAGCGAGTGACGTAGCCGCTCCCACACGCCCATCCACCATTCGGCAAGCGCCGGATTGGCCAGCAGGTCCGCCTTGGCCCGCTCCACCTTGGCGCGCAGCTGCGGATCCTGCTGCAAATCCTGCGCGAATTTGGCGAGGCCTTCCTCGGCCTTGTTGCGCAAGGGGTGTTCAGGATCGACAAGGATTTCGACAAGCAGCTTGTAAAGGCCGTCGAGCACCGAGTTGGAAAGCCGCTCGTCCAGCCCCGTCCAGCGCAGCAGGGCATTGGCCCGCTGCTGGATCATGTCGCGAACCATGTCCTCATTGTCTTCCAGCGTCAGGCCCGCCCAGCGCACCATGCCGTCAATCAGCGGGCGGTGGCGATTGTCGGCCATCGACGTTTCGAGCATCTTGCCGAGCAGCGGCGACACCTCGATCCTTTCCGCCTGCCGCGCCAGCCCTGCGCACACCTGGTTGCCGAGCCGTTCCGGATCGAGCGATTCGAGCAGTTCGACGAGCAGCTCCACCGCTCCCGCCCGCACGCGGCCAAGGTCTCCCTCGCGCTGGTCGACGAGGAAATTGCCCGCGCTCTTCGCTACATTCATGTCGCGCATGCGCCGCGCCACCACGTGGGGCGTGAGGAAATTGCGCCTGAGGAAGCCCGCCATGGTATCGGCGATGCGATCCTTGTTCTTCGGGATAATCGCGGTGTGCGGGATGGGGATGCCCAGCGGATGGCGGAACAGCGCAGTCACCGCGAACCAGTCTGCCAGCCCGCCGACCATCGCCGCTTCGGCAAAGGCCATGACGTAGCCCCATGCAGGATGCACATCCTCCTGGCTGTGAGCCAGCGCGAACAGGCCGGCCATGGCCACCAGCATCAGGGTTGCAGTGATGCGCATCCGCCGCGCGCGATCCGTTTCCACCAGCGGCCCGTTGGCGGGCCTGCTGGCGGGGGTGTTATCGGAGAGCTTGCCTGTCACGCTTCACGCCCCGTCATTCGGCGGGAGCGGCCTCCGGAGCGGAGTGCTTGTCGTCACCGGGCTTGTAGGTCAGCAGATTGTCACGCAGCCACGGGCCAAGGCGCTTCTCCAGCCCGTCTGCCAGGCTGAAGCCTGCCGGCACGATCAGCAGGGTGAGCAGGGTCGAGAGCGTCAGGCCGCCGATCACCACGGTGCCCATCGGCGCGCGCCAAGCCGAATCGCCCGACAGCGAAAGCGCGGTGGGGATCATGCCCGCCGTCATCGCCACGGTAGTCATCACGATTGGCTGCGCACGCTTGTGGCCGGCCTCGATAATCGAGTCGAACTTGGACTTGCCGGTTTCCATTTCCTCCAGCGCGAAGTCGATCAGCAGGATCGAGTTCTTGGCCACGATGCCCAGCAGCATCAGCATGCCGATGAACACCGGCAGCGACAAGGGCTGGTCCACCGCCCACAGCAGCAGGAAGCCGCCCAGCGGGGCAAGGAACAACGAGCCCATGTTGACCAGCGGGGAAACCAGCCTGCGATAAAGCAGCACCAGCACCGAGAAGACCAGCAGCAGGCCGGTGATCACGGCGGTGACGAAGTTGCTGAGCAGGTCCTGCTGCCATTCGTCTGCACCCACGGGGCTCTCGCTCACCCCGCTCGGCAAATTGCGCATGATCGGCAGGTTCTGGATGGCGCTGTAGACATCGCCGCGCGCATTTCCTTCCGCCACGTCCACGCCCACGAATACGCGGCGGTTCTGGTTGTAGCGTTCGATCGAAGCCGGGCCCATGCCGAAGGAGATGTCGGCCACACGGCTCAAGGGTACCGATCCGCCAGCCGAAGTGGGCAATGGCAGGTTCTGGATCGTGGCGACATTGCGACGGTCATCCTCTGCCAGACGCACGCGGATGGGGATCTGCCTGTCGGACAGCGAGAACTTGGCGGCATTCTGGTCAATATCGCCCAGCGTCGCGATGCGGATCGCCTGCGACAAGGCCTGCGTGTTCACGCCAAGGCTGGCGGCAAGGTCCTCGCGCGGTTCGATGATCAGTTCTGGCCGCTGCAGGTCATAATCGATGCGCGGAGCCACCGCGCCTTCCACCGTTGCCATCTGTTCGACCAGCGCGTTGGCTGCCTCGTTCAGCTTGTCCGGGTCAGAGCCCGACAGGAGGATGGAAATCTCGCGACCGGTGCCGCCCCCGCCGCCCTGCTGGCTCTGGAAATTGACGCGCGCATCCGGGATCGCCTGGACCACCGGCGTCATCGCGCGTTCGAATTCCTGGCTGGTACGCACGCGGTCATCGCGCAGTACCAGGCTGATGTTGCCGGAACCCTCACGCGCTACGCCCAGCGCCAGCGCCACTTCCTGCTCCTGCCGCATCATAGCGGACACGCGATCAACCACGGCTTCGGTCTGCTCCAGCGTGGTGCCGGGAACCATGGAGATGGAAATGCGCGACGAATCGGTGTCGCCGTTGGGGAAGAATTGCTGCGGGATGTTCATGGCGATCATCACCGAGAAGGCGAGCGAGCCCGTGCCGAGGCACACCATCCACACGCGATGATCCAGGAAGCGGATGCGGATGCGCGCCATGCGGTTGAGGAACCATTGGCTGAAGCCCTTGCCGCCCATCATGGTCAGCACGGTCAGCGGCCACTTGAGCAGCAGCGGCGCCAGCCACGCGGCAATGCCCGCCAGCACGACGATGCCAGCCATCATCACCAGCGTGACGAAGAAAGCGAGCAAATGGCCGAGAGTTTCCGGCAGGAAGGGCCAGAAGGCGTGCCAGAAATCGAGATCGACAAGCTGACCAAGCGGGGTCGAGAACACCAGCCAGAGAGTGGCTACGGCACCGGCAATGGCGACAATGCCCAGCAGAATGAAAAGCGGCGTGCCAAACAGGCCATATTGCCAGTGGAACGGCGCGCGACCGATTTCGGCAAGGCGCTGGCGATAGGCATTCTGGTCCAGCGACCAGTGCAGCACCCGCATGTAGAGGTCCATCAACCGGCCTTCACCGTGCGCCGCGTGGCCCTTGGCTTTCAGGAAGTAGGCCGCGATCATCGGCGTTATCATGCGCGCCACGGCCAGCGACATGACGACCGAGACCACCACGGTGCCACCGAAGTTCTTGAAGAACTGGCCGGAAATACCCGGCATCAGCGCAACCGGCAGGAACACCGCAACGATGCACGATGTGGTTGCCACAACAGCGAGGCCGATCTCGTCCGCTGCATCGATACTGGCCTGATAGGCGCTCTTGCCCATGCGCATGTGGCGCACGATGTTCTCGATCTCCACGATGGCATCATCGACAAGGACGCCTGCCACCAGTCCGAGTGCGAGCAATGACATGGTGTTGAGCGTGAAGCCCATCATGTCCATGAACCAGAAGGTGGGGATGGCAGACAGCGGGATGGCGAGCGCGGCGATGATCGTGGCGCGCCAGTCACGCAGGAACAGGAACACCACCACCACGGCCAGCAGCGCGCCTTCGATCAGCAGCGCCATCGAGCTTTCATACTGCGCGCGGGTGTAATCGACCTCGGTATAGAGGCGGGTGAACTTGATGTTGGGGTTATCTTCCTCGATCTGGCGCAGCACCTCGACGGCTTCGTCATAGACGCGCACATCGGATTCGCCGCGCGCACGGGTGATCGAGAAGGTCACCGCCTGGCGCCCGTCCACCTTGGCGATGGTGGTGATTTCGCCATAGCCATCGGTGACGCGGGCGATATCGGCCAGCTTGACGCTGCGACCGGCTCCGAGCGAAATCTGCGTCTGCGATAGTTCGTAAGCGCTGCCGGCATTGCCCAGCACGCGGACCGACTGGCGCGACCCGGCGATTTCCGCCTGCCCGCCCGCGGCATTCACGTTGAGCTGGCGCAGTGCCGTATTGACCTGGCTGGCGGTGACGCCAAGCGCCTGCATCTTGCCGGGATCGAGGATGACGAGGATCTCGCGATCGACACCGCCGCTGCGGCTCACTTCGGCAAGGCCGGGAACCGTGAGCAGCGCCTTGGTGACGCTGTCATCGATGTACCAGCTCAGCTCCTCGATCGTCATGTCCTGCGCGTTAACGCCGAAGGAGACGATCGGCTGCGAGCTGGTCTGCTGCTTCACCACGCGCGGTTCGAGGATGCCATCGGGCAGTTCGCCGCGGACATTGTCGATCTCGCTCTTCACCTCGTTCACCGCCTCGGCGATGTCGGTGCCAAGGGCGAATTCGATGCGGGTGAAGGAACTGCCTTCGGACGCTGTCGAGTTGATGTTCTCGATCCCGTCGATCGTCTGGACGGCTGCTTCCACGCGCTGGGTGATCTGGTTCTCGACTTCGGGCGGAGCGGCGCCCGGCTGCGAGATCACGACCTGAACCACCGGGAATTCGATATCCGGCCGGTCCTGGATGTCCATGTCCTGAAAGGCCATGATGCCCGCGATCATCAGGCCGACGAAGGCCAGGATCGGGACGATCGGATTGCGGATCGACCAGGCTGAAAGATTGCGGAAGTTCATGTTGCGGGCCTCAGCTGGCGTCGCCGCTTTCGAGGACCGGCTTCACCGTCTCGCCGAATGTCAGGAAGCCGCCGGCGCGGGCCACGATCTTCTCGCTGCCATCAAGGCCGGAAGCGATCACGATGCCATCGTCGGAAATCATGCCCAGCGTCACGTCGCGGCGCTCGATCTGGTTTTCTGCATTCACGATCATCACGTAGCTGCCTTCCGCATCCGTCAGGATCGCGCTCTCCGGCAGGCGGGGAGCGACAACGGCGCCGCTGTTCAGCTCGATCGAGGCGAAGCCGCCCGGGCGCAAGGCCGGATCATAGGACAAGGCGCAGCGTGCAGTGCCCTGACGAGTCTGTTCGCTGATCGTCGGGCTCTTCTGCCATACTTGGCAGGTGAAGCTCTGGTCCGTGCCCACCGGCACCACCGTGCCTGTTGCACCAACGGGGATGGTGCCAAGCTCGGTTTCGCCGATTTGCGCCAGCAGCTCCATCTCGCCGCCGCGGGCGATGGAAAAGAGCACGCCGGAACCCGCTCCAACCACCTGGCCGGGCTCGACATTGCGTTCGAGCACGAGGCCCGCAGCCGGAGCCACGATGTTGAGCTGGGCATTGCGCGCCTGGCGTTCGCCCAGCTGCGCCTCGGCAACGCGTACACGCGCCACTGCAGCATCGCGGGTAGCGGTGAGCCTGTCGATATCGGCCTGGCTGACGAAACCACGCTCCACCAGCTGCATCGCACGGTCGAGATTGGCTTGCGCCAGATCGGCATCGGCACGCGCCACTTCGATCTGGGCGGCAGCGCTTGCGGTCTGTTGCGTCTGCACCGAACGGTCGATCACGGCCAGCACCTGTCCGGCGCTTACCCAGTCGCCCGCTTCCACGGGAACGGAAACCACGCGGCCGCCTTCGCCAACCACGCCAACCGGCATTTCGCGACGCGCGGCCAGCGTACCGGTGGCATTGATGATCCCGGCATAGGTGCCCTGACCGGGGCTGATCACCGAAACGGTGGGCACAGTGGCGTTGGACCCGGGCGCGAAACCGGTATCTTCCTGCGCGCCGCTGACCAGCAGGGCGACAGCGGCAATGCCGGCCACGGCCACGGCAATGGCAATCAGGATCAGCTTCTTGCGCGAGGATGCGCCGTCATCGGCGTCCACGGACAGGTCCGGGCCGTGTTCGTGATCGCCTGCCACATCCATTCGCGTTTCGTAGTTCATGCGCACATTCTACCCTGCTTGTCGGGTCCTGAAGGCGGGCCTGCCACACGCAAACGCTCGCCACCATGCGTACAGACCGCATTGAGCACGGCCCTTATACCCTTGTCTTGACCACCGCAACGAAGCCATCGGCCAAGGGCCGACCCTTCCCGACCAATGTTGCCCTCAACACACGGAAAAGGGCCGGAAACGCGCGGTTTCCAGCCCTTTTTGCCAAATTGTATCTTTTTGTCAGCCTCGGCCTTGTGCCGTAGCTGGCGGCTGGTCCGGTTAGCGGACCCGGCCGCGCTGGATCAGGTTGACGATACCCAGCAGCAGCACCGCGCCGACGATCGCGATTATCAGGCCGGTCAGCGAGAATTCCTGCACGCTGCCGCCAATGCCCAGCAGCGGGCCAACAATCATGTTGCCAACGACAGAACCGACGCAGCCCACCACGATATTCCAGAAGATACCCATGGAGGCATCACGGTTCATCACCATGCTGGCCAGCCAGCCGGCCACGCCGCCCAGGATCAGTGCTACAATCCAACCCATTTCCTGTTCCTCCTGCTTTGCGGGCGCGGCCCGCTTACACCCCTCGAACGAGGCACGTCGCAAGCGGTTCCGCAAAACCGCCTGTCAGCGTGCAGCCGGAACATGCGCCGGATACGGCCCTGAGTCCAACAAGTTGTCAGCAGAAAGCCTGCCGAACGCCCGCGCCAAAGCAAAAGGCCGGAGCCTTTGCGGGGCCCCGGCCTTTGAAAATCGCGTGCGAAAGCGTCAGTATTTCAGCTGCCGCTCGTAAAGATCGCGATAGTGCTGGATGCGCGTGACGCGCAGGCCCTGCATGCCCGAACGGTCAACCGCGCGCTGCCAGCTGGCAAATTCTTCCAGCGTCAGGCCGTAACGTTCCAGCACTTCATCAATTGTGAGCAGGCCGCCGTTCACCGCGGCCACCACTTCAGCCTTGCGACGGACAACCCAGCGCTTGGTCTTCGGCGAAGGCAGATCGTCAATCGTCAACGGCTCGCCAAGGGGGCCGATGACTTGTGCCGGGCGGATGTTCTGGTTCTCGATCATGTATTTCCTCGGGAGGCTGACTTGGCGGCGCTGTGTGTGGCACCGTTATTGGGCCAGTCCCCTTTGCCATTGGCTGAATCATCAGGGTTAACGGCTTCTTTGCCATTCTGGCGTGAAGCGAGGCAGCTGGCAAAACCGGCATCGAAGCTGGCTTTGGGCTGATGGTTTTCGCGACCCATCGAAGTGCGCAGGTCTTGCGCGGCTTCCAGCCGTGCACGAAGATCCGCCCAGGTCAGCTCGCGCAATTGCGCGGACTGCCCGCAATCCCCTTGGGAAGCGTGCCCTTGCGGGACCAGAGGCGGTTTTCCTTCGAACATGATCAGCCCTTTAAACCGGCAACCGTCAAGAACCGGTAAAATTGCGTTTAACCACATGTTGACCGGTCGGGACGGCAATTGGCCTCGGGCCGGAGGGCGTGTATGGGGCGCGCATGGATCGTGTTGCACCCGTGATTGACTCGGTTAACGCCGAAGCCCTGTTCGACCTGCCGCGCCCGGCGGCCGAATGTCGCATCGTCGTGGCCATGTCCGGCGGGGTGGACAGTTCGGTCGTGGCCGCACTTGCCGCTGCCAGCGGTGCGGAGGTGATCGGCATCACCCTCCAGCTGTATGATTACGGCGCAGCCACCGGCCGCAAGGGCGCCTGCTGCGCGGGCGACGATATCCGCGACGCGCGCCAGGTGGCGGACCGGTTGGGCATCGCCCACTATGTCTATGACCACGAAAGCGCCTTTCGCGAGGAAGTGGTCGAGACATTCGCTGACGAATATCTTGCCGGACGCACGCCAATCCCCTGCATCCGCTGCAACATGGGGCCCAAGTTCACCGACCTTTTGCGCATGGCGCGCGAGCTGGGGGCGGATTGCCTTGCCACCGGCCATTACGTGCGGCGCATGGGGCACGGCGCGGATGTGGAATTGCACCGCGCGCTCGATCCGGCGCGGGACCAGTCCTACTTCCTTTTCGCCACCACCAGCGAGCAGCTGGATTACCTGCGCTTCCCGCTGGGCGGCATGCCCAAGCAGGGCGTACGCCGGATTGCCGAGGATTTCGGTCTTGTCGTTGCTGCCAAGCCTGACAGCCAAGACATCTGCTTCGTCCCCGATGGCGACTATGCGAAAATCGTGAAGGCGATGCGCCCCGAAGGCGGGCGGGCAGGCAAGATCGTCCATGCCGAAACCGGCGAGGAGCTGGGCGAACACCCCGGCATCATCCACTACACCGTGGGTCAGCGCCGTGGTCTGGAGATCGGCGGATTGGCCGAGCCTGTCTATGTCGTGGAGCTTGATGCCGAGAGCGCCGAAGTGCGCGTGGGGCCCAAGCGGATGTTGGCGGTGAGCGCGGCGCAGATCGTGCAGACCAACCGCATCGGCCTGATGCCGGAAGGCGGCCTGACCGCCAAGGTCCGCTCGCTCTCGAAGCCGGTGCCCGTTGTGCTCGAAGGCGCGCTTGGCGAAGGCGCGAGCTGCACCATCCGCTTTGCCAGCCCCGAATTCGGCGTGGCGCCGGGACAGGCCGCGGTGATCTATCACGGTGACCGTGTGGTCGGCGGCGGTTGGATCGAGGAAACATCGGCCAGCTGATTGCCGGCTTACTGGTCCCACGGATCAAGCATGCAGCCAAAGCCTTCGCGGTATCGCGCGGAATTGCTGGACACGAGCGGGACATAGGCGGTGACAGCCTGATCCCCCTCGTCATCCAACAGGAATACCGCTTCCATCCCCGGCACGAAGTCCTGCTTGCAGCTGCCCAGTTCGCGGCCCGCGACATAGCGGCATGAACACGCCGTCTTGGCGCCGAAGGCCGTGGCTGCCTGTGCCTGGCCGCGCATGTCATCGCCCCAGTACCACCAGGCACCCGCCCCGGCGGCGGCGATAACCAGCAGCGCCGTGCCCCAGTGTCCCTTGCTGCTCCTGCCGCCTTGTTTTGCAGTTGCCATTCTCGCCTGCCTGCTGGATTAGGGCGCCCGGAATGAAACGCCTGCCGCTCCCTAGCCTTGCCACCATGCTCGCGCCAAGCCTCTTGGCGCTTGGGGCGTTGACAGGGTGCGGGCAGGATGGCCCGCCGCCGCTTCCTCTCTTGCCCGAAGGCGCGCTGGAAGCCGTGGAGGTGGAGCCCGGCGTGCCACGCGAATCGCTCGCCCGCGCGATTGACGCTGCCTTCACCGCTGATGGCATTGGCGAAACGCGCGCCATCGTGGTGATGCACGGCGGCAAGGTGGTGGCGGAGCGATACGCCGATGGCTTCGATGCCGAGACGCGCTTTGTCGGCTGGTCCATGTCCAAGACAGTCACCGCCACGCTGATCGGCATGATGGTGGCCGACGGTCGCCTCGCGCTCGACGAATCGCCGCCCATTGACCACTGGCAGCGCGCTGGCGAGCCGCGCGGCGAGATTACCCTGCGCCAGTTGCTGCAGATGCGATCGGGCTTGCGCCACGCGGAGAACGTGCAGCCGGTGCAGGAATCCTCCGAAGTGCGGATGATGTTCCTCGACGGGCGGGACGACATGGCCGCATGGGCCGAAGCGCAGCCGCTCGACCATGAGCCGGGGCGGCACTTCCAGTATTCCACCGCCAGCAGCGTGATCCTGGGCGATATCATGGCGCGACTGCTTGCGCCGGATGGCGGACCGAGTGACCGGCAGGAAGCCGTCTCGCAATATCTCGAAGCGCGGCTGACCGCTCCGCTGGGCCTCACATCGATGCGTGCCGAATTCGATGCATCAGGCACGATGATCGCGGGCAGCGCGGTGTGGGCCAATGCCCGCGACTGGGCGAAGTTCGGCGATTTCCTGCGCAATGGCGGCTCCCACGGTGGCAACCAGCTGGTGCCGCGCAGCTGGGTGGATTTCATGCGCAGAGAAAGCCCGCGCGCGCCCGATTATGGCGCGCATGTCTGGCTCAATCGCCCGTCGGGCACTGGTGACCGGCAGGTGCTGTTCCCGGACCAGGGACCGGACAGCCTGTTCGCAGCGGTCGGCTTCCAGGGCCAGTTCCTGCTCATCTCGCCCGCACAGAGGCTGGTCGTCTTGCGCACAGGCATTACCGACGAAGCCGAACAAGGCGCACTGGTGGACAAGCTGGCCGATATCGTGGCGCTTTACCCGACGCGTTAATCCCCGTCGCGCACACCGGGCAGCAATTCTTCCGCAGCGACACCCTGTTCATCTACCAGACCTTCGGGATCGGGATGGATCAGCACCTCGACGCCGGGGAACTCGGCTTCGATCTTCTCTTCCAGCTCGTCCATCACGCGATGCGCTTCGGCCACGGTCATGTTGCCATCCACCGCGGCATGGAACTGCACGAAATCGCGCGCGCCGCTGTTGCGGGTGCGCAGATCGTGCACGCCGCGCAGCTGCGGATGCTTCGCGAGCACGTCGAGGAACTCCTGCCGCTTTTCCTCCGGCCATTCCTTGTCCATCAGGTGGTCGATGGCTTCGCCCGCAGCGCGGAAAGCGCCCCAGCCCAGCCATATCGCGATGGCGAGGCCGAAGAACGGATCGGACCCTGCAACATGCAGATAGCGGTCCAGCACCAGCGCCGCGATCACTGCGGCGTTGAGGAACAGGTCGGACTTGTAGTGCAGGTGATCGGTCGCAATCGCGATGCTGTTGCTGCGCGCGATCACATATCGCTGCCACGCCAGCAGACCGAGCGTCGCGCCGATGGCGATCACCGAGACCACGATGCCCTCGTCCGCCGAAGCCACACGCCCGCCTTCTATCCATTGCTGGATGGCGCGGAAGGCAAGGCCGAAGGCTGACAGCGCGATCAGCACCACCTGGAACATGGCAGACAGCGCCTCTGCCTTGCCGTGGCCAAAGCGGTGGTTCTCGTCAGCAGGTTGCGCCGCCACCGAAACGCCCACCAGCGTGGCGATGCTGGCAATGAGGTCCAGCGAGGTATCGGCCAAGCTGCCGAGCATGGCGGTGGAATCGGTCTGCCACACCGCCCAGATCTTCATGCCCGCAAGCAGGATCGCCACGGAGATCGAGGCGATGGCGGCGCTGCGCGTCAGCCTGGCGCGTTCGGCTTCCTGCGGTGTCATGGGTAGAGCAGGCTGCTGGTCCAGCCATCCGCAGTGCGATCAAACTGGCGACGTTCGTGCAGCCGGTTGGGTCGGTCAGTCCAGAATTCCATCCGCGCCGGATCGAGGCGGAAGCCCGTCCAGTGCGACGGGCGCGGGATGGTGTGGCCTTCATATTGCCCGGCCAGCGTGCCGACACGGGTCAGATAGATCTCGCGGCTTTCGAGTGGGCGCGATTGCTCGCTGGCGGCAGAACCGATCTGACTCTTGAGCGGGCGCGAGTGGAAATAGGCATCGGCCTCTTCCGGCGTCACTTCTGCCAGCGGGCCTTCTATGCGGATCTGGCGACGCAGGCTCTTCCAGTGAAACAGCAGCGCAGCTTGCGGATTGGCGAGAATCTCCGTGCCCTTGCGGCTTTGGGCATTGGTGTAGAACACGAAACCGCGTTCATCATGGCCCTTCAACAGCACCATGCGCACGGATGGCGCGCCATCCTTTGTGGCGGTAGCGAGCGCCATGGCGTTGGGATCATTCGCCTCGCTGGCCTGCGCTTCTGCAAACCAGGCATCGAACAGCAGGAAAGGATCGCTGTCCGGAATGGCGTTTTCGGCATCTTTCATCGCGCGACAATCCCCGTCTGCCCGTTAACTTTTGGAACACATGGAACACGGTTCTGTAGCGAATAACCGCCCGCTGCAATGACACAGGGCAAATTGGGCAGATTCCGGTTGTTCCTGAACATTCCTGCCTCTTAGTTCGGCTGCTTGCGGTAGGAAAGAGTTGCGCTGATCAGATGCCAACGCTTGCCAGCGGCAATTGCCTTACCTACCTAACACACCATGAATGACCCTTACAGCACGCTGGGTGTGGCCAAAGGCGCGAGCGAGGCGGAGATAAAGTCCGCCTATCGCAAGCTCGCCAAGGAGCTGCATCCGGACCGCAACAAGGACAAACCCGACGCGGCAGAGAAATTTTCTGACGTGACCAAGGCCTATGACCTGCTGTCCGACAAGGACAAGCGCGGGCAGTTCGACCGTGGCGAAATCGATGCCGAGGGCAATCCGCGTATGCCGTTCGGCATGGGCGGCGGTGGTGGCGGCGGCTTTCGCGGTGCAGGCGGCCCCGGCGGTCGGCAATATTCCGCGCGCGATTTCGAAGGCTTCGGTGCCGAGGAAATGGACCTGGGCGATTTGTTCGAAGGCTTGTTTGGCCGTGGCGGCGGGCAGCGAAGTGCGGGCGGCATGGGCGGCACGCAGGGTTTCGGGCGCAGGCCCCCTCCCCCGCCGCAGCAGGGCGCGAACACCAGCTATCGCCTGAAAGTGCCCTTTGTTGATGCGGCCACGCTGTCTCCGCAGCGCATCACGCTGGGCGATGGCAAGACGATTGACCTCAAGCTTCCCGCCGGTGTCGAGGATGGCACGCAGATGCGCCTCAAGGGCAAGGGCGAGCCCGGCCCCGCTGGACCCGGCGATGCGCTGGTGACGATCCATGTCGAGAAGCACCCCTTCTTCAAGCGCGAAGGCAATGATGTGCGGCTGGAACTGCCGATCACGCTGGACGAGGCTGTGAACGGCGCAAAGGTGAAGGTGCCCACCGTGGATGGCCCGGTGATGCTGACCGTTGCGGCAGGCTCCGGATCGGGCAAGGTGCTGCGCCTCAAGGGCAAGGGCTTTTCCAAGAAGGGCGGCGGCCGGGGTGACCAGCTTGTCGCCATCGAGATCCAGCTGCCGGAGGACCTGCCAGATCTCGCTTCCCGCCTCGAAGGCTGGAAGGATGAGAGCAAGGTGCGCGCAGAGTTCGGCCTCTGACAAACACGCCGACGGCTCGACAGGCGCGGCTGCAATGGTAGACCCCGGCCCAGATGGCACTGCAAGGTCCTCCAGCGGCTCCCGAGCCTGGCCCGAAGCGGCCGAAGCGGCCGCCCCGGGCGCGCGGGAAGCGTGAGGAAGGGCACTGGCGCAACCACCTTTCGCGCCAGCACTTGTGGTATGTGGTCAGGCGCGTGGTGGTGGGCTGCTACAGGGACGGGCTGATCCACGCCGGCAACCTCGCTTACATGTCGATGCTGGCGATCTTTCCCTTTTTCATCACCGGCGCCGCAGCCTTCTCGCTGGTGGGCGAGGCATCGGAGCGGGCCGCGGCGGTCAACGCCGTTCTCACCGCCCTGCCGCCCACGGTCAGCGGGGTGATCGAGCCGGTGGCGCGCAGCATCGTGGAAGCGCGGTCCGGCTGGTTCCTGTGGCTGGGCGGCATCATCGGCCTGTGGACCGTGGGCAGCCTTGTCGAGACGATCCGCGATATCCTGCGCCGCGCCTATGGAGCGAAGCCTGCCCATGCCTTCTGGCAATATCGCTTGTTTTCTACCGGCATCATCCTGCTGGCCATGTTCGTGCTGATGCTGTCCTTCTTCGCGCAAGTCGCCATCGGCACGGCGCAGCAGATTATTGCCGCCTATTTCCCGGAACTGGGCCATGCGCTGGGCGAACTGGCATGGTCGCGCATCATCACAGGCGCGGGCGTTTTCGGATCGATCTACCTGCTGTTCTACACCCTTGCCCCGGCAGATTTCCGCCGCCGCATCTATCTCAAGTGGCCCGGCGCCCTGCTCGTTACAACGTGGTGGCTGCTCGTCATCACGCTGCTACCGCGCCTGTTGCGCGTCATCGCCACGGCAGACCTCACCTATGGATCGCTCGCCGGGATCATCATCACGCTTTTCTTTTTCTGGCTGGTAGGCTTAGGGATAGTGGCAGGTGCGGAACTGAATGCCGCACTGGCCGAACCGCCCGAGGAGGAAGAGGGCGGACCGGTCGATACCGATATTGGTAGGGAATCGTTGGAGGAATCGTCATGACCACAGGAAGCAAGGGGCTGATGGAGGGCAAGAAGGGCCTCATCATGGGCCTTGCCAATGACAAGTCGCTCGCCTGGGGCATCGCGCAGAAGCTGTACGAGCACGGCGCGGAAATGGCGTTCTCCTATCCCGGCGAGGCGCTGGCCAAGCGTGTCGGCCCGCTGGCAGAGCGTGTCGGCAGCGATTTCCTGATCGAGTGCGACGTGGCGGACGTGGACGCGATGGACCGCGCCTTTGCCGAGATTGAACAGCGCTGGGGCAAGCTCGATTTCCTCGTCCACGCCATCGGCTTTTCGGACAAGAACGAGCTACGCGGCAAATATGTCGATACCAGCCTCGACAATTTCCTGATGACCATGAACATCTCCGCCTATTCGCTGGTCGCCGCCGCCAAGCGCGCTGCGCCGCTGATGACCGATGGCGGATCGATCATCACCCTCACCTATTACGGTGCGGAAAAGGTCATCCCGCATTACAACGTGATGGGCGTGGCCAAGGCGGCGCTGGAAACCAGCGTGCAATATCTCGCCAATGACCTGGGGCCGGACAATATCCGCGTGAACGCCATTTCGGCTGGCCCGGTCAAGACGCTGGCCGCCAGCGGGATCGGCGATTTCCGCTATATCCTGAAGTGGAACGAGCTGAACTCGCCGCTGCGCCGCACCGTCACCATCGAGGATGTTGGCGGTTCCGGCCTTTATTTCCTGTCCGACCTTTCCAGCGGGGTGACCGGCGAAGTCCACCATGTCGATGCCGGCTACCACGTGGTCGGCATGAAGCAGGAAGACGCACCGGATATCGCGCTCGACAAGTGAGCGCTTGCCGACAGTTTTGTTCGTGATATGTTCCGCCCTGGCTTGATGTGGG